>SLCJ01000051.1 GCA_007125835.1 Verrucomicrobiales bacterium
CCCAAACCCCGGCCACCGCTACCACGTCCCCGCCATCGCGGACCACCACCACGTCCTTCTCCGAATATCCCGACCGCTCCAGCGCCTGCCAGCGCGCTTCGTCCCAAACCAGGGCGAGATCATGCCGGGCAGCTTCGCGGTTGAGAAAGTCCGTGACCTCCTCCCGTGAACCGATCCCGCAGCCTAATTCGCAGCCCATTTCGCAGCCGGTTTTTCCCCCGGCCCGGGCAGGGACCGCAAAGACCCGCGTCAGGTAGTCGGCTGCGGCGGTGTAGTGCGGCAGCCCTGTCAGGCGGCTTTCCAGCACCCGCCTCGCTCTCGTGTTAGCGGCATCGATGCTGGTGAACCACAGCGCTGCGTCCACGCCTTGAATCTCGGCGGCCAGAAACGCGTAGCCTTCGCGCAGCACCCTCAAGGCTCCCTTGAGGCCGGGCTCCAGCCGCAACCCGTGCAGATACCCTACCTGGCTCTGCTGCCCGCCGAGCCACGCCGCGCGCACCGACCACGCCCCCACCCCGACCAACCGTCCGTCGCGCCGCGCCACGAGCAAACGCTCGGCGCAGCCCGCCGGCTCCGGGCACGCAAAACAAGACGGCTCCCGCCCGAAACCCATTTGCATGTCGCCGCGCATCGGCACGCGCCGCAGCAGAGCGCGAATGTCCGCGTCGTCGTCGGGCACCGCACGCACAAAAACCACATCGCTCAACTTGCCGGAATGAACCGCCCGTTCCATGATTCATCTCCCAGTGGATAATGGTCGCGCAGGCTCACGTCGCCGCGATGCATGGCATTGATCAGATAGAAATTCCGCCACATGAATCCATTGGCGCGGTTCACCGGATCAAATCCGCGGCGCAGGATGCTCGGCCACGAATAAAACCGCCGCCGAGCCTCGATGCATCCGGCCCGCAAATCCTCCGCCTCAATTCCCCGGGGACGGAACGGAATCCGATTGTACCGGTAGCTGGTGTCCAGCCACCATGCATCGTAGAGCAGACGCCCTTCGTCTTTCAGCCGCCCATAGAGGGGCGTGCCGGGAAACGGTGTGAGGTGATTAAAGGCCGCGATATAGAACCCGTGTTCGATGGCGAAATCCACCGTCGGCGCGAAACTCTCCGGCGTGTCGCCATCGTAGCCGAAGACAAAAGTGCCATACACCCGGATCTTGCGCCGCCGCAGGTTCGCCAGCGCCGCCTCGAAGCCGCCGCGCGCCAGATTGAAGCCCTTGTTCATCGCCGCCAGGTTTCCCGGATTCAGGCTCTCAAAACCAATCAACACCCCTTGGCATCCGCTGCGCACCATCAGGTCGAGCATTTCGTCGTCGTGTGCGGTATTGATGCTCGCCTGGCTCACCCACCGCAGCTTGAGTGGAATCAGCGCACGCAGGAATTCCTTCGTCTTCGCCGGATTCGATGTGATGTTGTCATCGACGAAAAAGATCAGCTTGCTGGTGTGCTTCACCTCTTGCAGCTCCGCCAGGATCGCATCCACCGGGCGCCGCGTCTGGCTGGCGCTGAACACCGTCTGCACCGCGCAAAAATCGCATTTGAAGTGACACCCCCGGCCAGCCTCCACCAAGCCGACCTTCAGATAACGTTTGCCCCGGAAAATCGAGCGGTCCGGGCGCACCCCCTCCAGCGAGG
Organism: Verrucomicrobiales bacterium; assembly: GCA_007125835.1. GTDB lineage: Bacteria > Verrucomicrobiota > Verrucomicrobiia > Verrucomicrobiales > SLCJ01 > SLCJ01. The sequence goes on from SLCJ01000051.1 coordinate 1,644, forward strand.
GCCGCCCTTCTCCGCGATAAAATTTCTCTAGTTTGCCGTGGCGGAAATCATCCAGCAGCTGCGGCCACGTCTCCTCCGCCTCGCCCACCACCACGGCCTCAGCGTGCTCCGCCACCTCGTCCGGACAAAGGCTGGGATGAAACCCGCCCATCACCACCGGCACACCCCGCGCCCGATACGTGCTCGCAATTTGATAGGCACGCCGCGCCGTGTAGGTCTCGACACTGAGCGCCACCAGGTCCGTGGCTTCATCATAGGGAATGTCCTCAAGCCGGTCGTCGTAGAAACGGATCTCCACATCCTTTCGTGGCGTCAAGCCCGCCAGTGTCGCCGCCGGCAGAGGCTCCATCTGCCAGGTGCGCACATACGAACGGTCGCCCACCCGGCGTCCGATGCAGGGATGGATGAGGGTCAGGCGCATGTCTTCGATTCTCCTCCCACCTCCGCCTGTCTGCTCCTTTTGCCCCTGTCAGCCCGCCCGATGATCCAGTCGCAGTTATAATACCGGCTCAGATTGTGGGCGTAGAACCGGTAGCCCAAATTCGTCCCCACCCGCACCGGCAGTGGCGCGGGCGAATGCCGGATGCGGCGGAAAATCGAGCGCACGCTGTAGGCGTGTTTCCACGCCGCTTCGATGCCTTCCTGCAGTTCCTGCACCGACATTCGCTTCGGCTGAAACACCACATGCTGCCCGTCATACAACTCCCAATCCCGCGTCAGGATGCGCCCCTCCTCCTGCAATCTCAGGTAAAGCGGCGTGTTGGGGAAAGGCGTCACCACCGCAAAACGCGGCAAATCGACCTTTGCCTCCACGGCAAATTCCGCCGTGCGCAGGAACACATCCGGCTCGTCATCATCCAGCCCGAACACGAAACACCCCTGCAAAGCAATCCCGTGCGCGTGCAGCCGCTCGACCACCCGCGCAAATTTCTCCGGCGAATTGAACCCCTTGCCACTCTCTTGCAGCGCCTTGTTGGAAATCGACTCCAAACCCATCAACAGGCCCCGACAGCCGCTTCGCTGCGCCAGCTCCAGCAGCTCGTCATCATCTGCTAACAGCACCGTGCTCAGCCCATACCACTGTATCCGCAGCGGAATCAGCGCCTCGAAAAGCCGCTTTGCGTAGCCGCGATGCGAAATCAGGTTCAGGTCGACAAAAATCCCGCGCCGCGCGCCCTGCGCCCGGATGTCTGCCACCACTTCCTCCACCGGCTTCTGCAGCGGCTTGCGGCCCCATGCCGTCGGCACCACACAGAAGTCGCAGTTGTGGATGCAGGCCCGTGTCGCCTCGAACACGTCGCTGGTGATGTAGTGCTTGGACGGCAGCAGCTCGCGCTTGGGAAACGGCCGCCCCGCCAGACTCAAGTCCGGAGCCTGATGGTAAGCTTCCTTCAATTCCCCCGCCGCGAAATCCCGCAACAACTGCGGCCAAGTGTCCTCCGCATAGCCCACCACGATCGCATCCGCATGCGGGCGCGCGTCATCCGGGATCAGGGTAATGTGCGGCCCGCCCATCACCACCGTCATGCCCTTTTTCCGAAATCGCGCCGCCAACTCATAAGAGCGCATGGCCGTGCCGGTGATCACCGTAATGCCCACCAGATCCACGTCCAGATCATCCGGCACATCCTGGATCCCCTCGTCGATCAATGTCAGCTCCGCCGGAAAATCATCCGGCACCAGAGCCGCCAGCGTCGTCAGCGTGAGCGGCTGATAGCGCAACGACTTCTTGAAAATCCCCTTGCGGTGGCGGTAGAGCGGCCCCTTGGGCGAAATCAGCGCAATGCGCCAGGGACGCGGCGGCGGGCAATCACATGTCGAATTCATAATGTTGATTGGGTTTGGGGACGATGTTTGATGCTGTGGCTACGCAGTCCGAATCGCATCCCCTGTTTTTTGTAAGCTTCCTTTCCATAGAGCGGATTGTAAACCAGATAAACACCAAGACGATACGGTGAACTCAGGTGAGTCTTAAAGTCCCACATCCGTTTGAAGATGGTTCCGGGACGGTTCCACCGATAGCGGCATTCCCAGCATGCCTCGGTCAGCTCGTCCGGCGACATGTTCTTCGGCACGAACGCGGCATGGTTGAAGCGGTATTCCGGATGCAACCACCATTGGCCGTCCCAGAGGAGCCGGCCTTCCTCCTGCAATCTGGCATACAACGGAGTGCTTGGATACGGCATCAGGATGTTGAAGGCCGCGAAGCAGAACTTGTTCGATTCGGCGAATTGATAAAGATCCCGGATCGACTCCCGTGTGTCGTGGTCATGCCCGATCGTAAAAGCCGCCCACGTCTGCTGGTGGAATTTGCGAAGCACTTCGACCTGCTCCTGATAATAGTCCCATGCATCCATTTTCTTGCGCACCAGATTGGGCGCTTTTTTCATCAGTGTCAGGTTGCCTGGACTCAGCGACTCGAATCCGATCACATTGCCAAGGCAACCGCTCTCTTCAAGCAACTCCATCAGTTCCAGATCGTGCGTCATGTCGATCGAGGCCTGCGACACCCAGCGGATGCGCAGCGGAACCAACTCACGCAGAAATGCCTTGGCCGCCTCGTGATTGGACAGGAAATTGTCATCCACAAAAAAAATGAACTTGCGCTCCTGGCTGGCGATCTCGTCCAGAACCTCTCGGGTCGGCCTCACGAAATGGCTCCTCGCGAAATACCGGCTGATGGCACAGAAATCACATGGAAACCGGCAGCCCCGGCTGAACTGCATAAGCGTGATCGGAAGGTAGCCCTTGCCCTTGAACAAATCCCGCCGCGGCAGCACCCCGCCGGACTGCGCCACTCCGGGTGCCCCCTCATAGCGTGGCCTGAGGTATTCGCGGCCGCGACGCAGGTCTTCCACCACATCCCCCCAGCCCGTCTCGGCGTCGCCAATGAAAATCGAGTCCGCATGCATCGCCGCCTCATCGGGTGCCAGAGTGGGATGAAACCCACCCAGAATCACCGGCACCCCGCGCCGCCTATACTCGGCGGCAATCTCATACGACCGGCGCGCCGTGTAGATCTCCACCGTGATCGCCGCCAGATCCGTGGGTTCATCAAAAGGAATCTCCTCCATCCGGTCGTCATAAAGCACGCACTCGACGTCCGGCGGCGTAAGCCCCGCCAGCACACCGAGCTGCAGCGGCTCCATCCGCCCCTCATCCACATAGAGACTGTGCTCCATGCGCCCGATGTTGGGTTTGATAAATGTGATCTTCATACCGAAAGCTCCGAAAGTTCAGCTGTCCCCCCGGGATCGTAGCCGCAATTGGGATCGCCAAGTGGCAGACCTTGCTTGCGATGAATCTCCCGGCGCGCGATTAGGTTCGCCCCAAGATAAATCGCCATCCGTTTGGGACTTCGCAAATGCGTGCGAAAATCCCCGAATCGGCCGAAAATCGATGACATCGTGTTGAACCGCGTTCGGGCATCATAACATCCATCCGTCAACTCATCTGGAGTCATCCCCCGCGGGACGAATGTCGCGTCTCCATACCGGAATTCAGGATCGAGCCACCATCGCTCGTGCAGCAGGCGGTTCTCATTGCGAAGCCGCTCCATCAGCGGCGCTCGCGGCGTTGGGGTGAGCGGATTGAAATTGGCGAGAAAGAATTTGTGCTCCATCGCGAAATCCACCGTCGCCTCGAAGGAGTCGGTGGTATCTCCGTCATAGCCAAACACAAATGTTCCGTAGATCATGATTCCCGCATCCTGGAAAATCCGGATCGATTCCGCATAGCCCCCACCCTTGACATTCCATCCCTTTCTCATCTGCCGCAGGTTCGCGGGCTGCAGGGACTCGAAGCCCACAACCGCAGTGGTGCATCCGCTGCGCCGCAGAAGATCCATCAGTTCGGGATCGCGGGCTATGTCGATCGACACCTGGCATGACCAGGTGATCTTCAACGGAATCAGCGCGCGAAACAGCTCTTTGGCAGATGCGTTGTCCACAAAGATGTTGTCGTCCACGAGAAAAACATGTTTCCGCCCCGCCGCCTGGATGTCATGAACTACATCGTCAATCGCCCGCTGGCGCAGATGGGTGCCGTAAAACGCCCGGATCGAGCAAAAGTCGCAGTTGTACCGACAACCGCGCCCGAACTGGACCAGAGAAACCGGCGCGTAGCGCTTGCCCTGGAATATCGAGCGGTCGGGCTGGCGGCCCGCGATCGAAGCCGATGGATCTCCTTCGTAAATGCGCCGACCGGGACGGCCGGAACGGCGGAAATCCTCCAACAGCGACTCCCAGGCACCTTCCGCATCGCCGCAAACCAAACAATCGGCGTGGCCCAGCGCCTCCTCCGGTAGGAACGTCGGGTGGTAGCCCCCCATCACCACCGGCGTGCCGTTTTCCCGAAAGGCACGGGCCAGTTGATAGGCTCGGCGCGCGGTGTGGGTTTCCACCGTCATTGCCACCAGGTCCGCCGGCTCATCAGTGGGAACAGGTTCCAGCCGCTCGTCATAGAGAACCGTCTCCACATCGTAAGGTGTAAGCGAGCGGAGAATGGCGAAGACCAGCGGCTCCATGGCATCACGGGAACGCCCGGGATTCATGTTCGGCCTGATAAAAAGAATCTTCATGTCTCTGTCTCCATGAAACGGGACGCCTCCGGCTATTGCGTCGAGCTGTCATCGTCGGGTTTCACTTCACCCAGCGGTGCAAGGCTCAGCCGGAAAAGCGAGCGGAAAAATCCGCCGAGAAATTCCCGATAGGATGTCGAGTAAAGGGCGCGCGGCAGCCGGCTCCATACCAGCTTGTGCGCGCGGTGGAGATGGTAGCTCGGCACCTGCGGAAAAAGATGGTGCTCGAGGTGGTAGTTTTCATGGAGGAAGAGAAAACGCACCAGGGGATTACTGCGAATGGTGCGGCTGGAAAGGTAGATGTCCTCCATATCACCGAGGGCATGGGAAGCCAGCCCCCGGATGTTGGTCAGCGCCATCATCACCACCGCCGGACCGAGCCAGTAGGTCAGCAGAGCGGAAAACGGGAAGGTGGCGGCAAGCCACACCACGAAGCCAGCGATCAGTGTCAGCTCCACTGCAATCATTACCTTGGTCCGCAGCGGCGCGCCTTTCATGCCGAGAAACGGGATCAACAGGATGTATAGCAAGCTGCCGAAGAACAGTTGCAGCAGATAGGCGGCCCAAACCAGCACCGGCTTGCCGAGGTGCTGCCTGTAGGTTCCATAGTCGAGCCGCCGCCCGAACTCGAAATGGTGGTCGGTGTGGGTCTTGCGGTAGGCACTGGCCGACATCAGCAGCGGCACCCCGCAGAGAAAACTCCAGAAATGATTCGCTACTCGCGAACGCGCGAGCAAGCCATGCAGCCCCTCGTGGATTAAAATCCCGAGCGTGTTCATGGCCACGCCCATCACCAGCACGCCTGCCACCAGCGAAAACACCCCGCCCCGGCCGGAAGCGGCGAGCCAGGCCCCACACAGGTAGATGCACACGAATGGAGCCACCTCCGCAATCCGCCGCCAGTGCGAAATCCGATGACACCCCTCAATCTCCGCCTCAATTCCGGCAAGGGCCGACGCGTCAATCCGCCGCCTCCCCGCCTCCGCCTCGCGCTCCGATGCCCGGCCCCCGAATTTCATGGGCGGTTCAGTTGCGCATCACCTTCCATCGGTCTCGTCCAGGCAATGACCCCGAACAACAGCGCAATGCTGACCAAGGCAAACAAACTCCGCCCCCGCGCCACGCCGAAAATCTCTTCAATCTCCGCCATGAACACCAGCTTGTTGGCCAGCCGAACCCCGAACAAAAGCAAGGCCGGCATGACAAGAGCCCGCAACCGCACCGGCCTCAGGCACAGCAGCCCCATCATCACCCCGAACGCAAGCAGGTAGGACGCCGCGAACTTTCCGATCATCGCCATTTGGGCATCGATCACCAGCTCCATTCCCAGAAACAAGCCAGCCACCCCGCCAAGCGCCTCTTCCGGAAACAAAAGAAGCGCACCGCCCAGCACAAGATGATACACCGCCGCCACGCCGGTCGCGATTCTGAATAAAGTCATTCTCATGGCAGGCATTCTATGATTTCCACAGCGGAAAATCGAGAAAAATCGCAGGCCTTCCTGAGTTTGGGGAGAAAAGTGCTGAGTTTAGCGTGAAAACACGGATGAAAACACGGACATCCATAAACCCCTCCAAAATCTCTTGAAAAATATCACCCTCGACCCCGGCAGGGGCAATTCGCCGCGTTTTGGCTTGCCTCGTGGCGTGGGTGAGCATGTCAGGCAGGCCTTGGGATATGGTGGTCAGGAAAAGAGTTCGGGCTCGCGGCGCGGGGGTGTTGGTTCGTCGTCCGCTGCGGTGGCGGCTTCGCCTCCGAGCAGACCCTCGGGGGTGCGCAGGCCGGCGGTGCGCAGGCGGGCTGCGCGCAGCAGGCAGAGGAAGCGTTCGAGATCTTCGTCCGGCGAACCGCTGACAATGGTGTAGCGGTATTCGCGCCAGTGGCGCATTTCGTCGAGGGCGTTGTAGAGGCGGAGGCGGAGCTGGTCCTCTGATTCCGTGCCGCGCCCGCTGAGTCGCGATTCCAGTTCGGCCATGGACGGGGGCAGGATGAAAATATCAATCACCGCGGCGCGGATGAAAGGATCTTCGCAGGCGCGGACGAGTTGGGCACCTTGGACGTCGATATCCATTACCACGTCGCGTCCGGCCTCGATGTGATCCAGCACGTCGGAGCGCAGTGTACCATAGAAATTGCCGTGGACGCGCGCCCATTCGAGGAAATCGCCGCGCACCGTGCGAGCGAGGAATTCGTCGCGGGAGAGAAAGTGGTAATCGACTCCGTCCACCTCACCGGTGCGGGGGGCGCGGGTGGTGCAGGAAATGGAATGGAAGCATCCGTCGGTCTCGACGGCTTTGCGGCAGAGGGTGGTTTTTCCGGAGCCGGACGGGCCGGAGACCACGGCGAGGAATCCGGTGCGAGGGGATGGCGGGCTCATCGATTGTAGTGTCGCGGGGAGCGGCCTGCCCGTTGTGGGGCGGGGATTGTCGTATGGGTGTTGGCCCGGGCGGGGATGGCGGCGGCAGTGTGTTCAGGTTCCCGTTTCATTCCGTCAATTGCCGTGTACAGTGAAGCGTGCGCCGCGACCGGAGGTAAATGCCCCGTTGATGCTTTCGTAGAGGTCGTTCAGGTCGTTGAGGTTGGGTATATTGAATTCGATGGTGCGGGCGTGGGTGGTGGTGGGATAGTTTTTGATAACGAGATTCTCGGCTTGGCTGGCTCCGGTGCGGTCGCCGAGGACGTCGAGTGTGTTGCGCGCGCGGTCGACAAGGACCTGTCCGGCGGCGGCGGGGCTGTCCGGCGTGAAAGGCGTGGTGAAGTAGAAGCGCGCGGTGACGTTGCCCAGCGTGTCGATTGTTACTTCGGTGACACTGAGATTGCCGTCGACGACATAGCTGTGCTTGCCTACCGAGGCGATGCGGTCGAGTGCCACGGAGTATTCGCCGCCGGGAAGCTCGGCCTGCCAGAATCGGCGCGGACCGGAGAATTCGCGTATGCCGCCCGGGCTGGGGCTTTCCTGCGCGAGGGCTGCTACGGGGGCGAATGTGAGAAGGGCTCCGGCGGCGAGCAGGGCGGCGATGCCGGTGCCGGGAAGTGCGCGGTGAAATCGGAATGCTTTCATGACTGGACGGGCGGTTGGATTTGTGATGCGGCGGCTTGCAATGTGGGGATACGTGTGGCGTCCCCGCTTCTTTTCAGGAGGCGGTGGCGGCTCCGCTCTCGATTTCGAGAAACCGGGCATACCATTCCTCATTCAGCGAGTCGGCTTGTTTCTGGTAGGTGAGGGGCTGGAAAGACAGGTTGTCAGGAATGGAAACACCGAGTGAGGAGAGCAGCTCGCGGGCGGCTTCCTCATGACGCGGCGCGAAGTCCTCGTAGACGACGGTGGCGGGCGCGGCCCCGACTTGGTCAAAAAACCGCGACCAGCTCTCCTCCTCGCGGGTGAAGCGGTCGCGGATTTTGCGAATTTCTTCAAAATCGAAGCGCGGGGGTTCGGCGGGCTGTTCGCGTTTGCCGATCTGCAGGGAATTGTAGATCTTTGTCTGTTTGGCCTTCCACAGGGAGATGGCTTGGCGGACTTTGTCGGCGCGCCGCACGGCGACCAAGCGCAACGCGGGAAACAGTCCGAGCCAATGCCGGTAGAGGGCGACGGGGTCCCCCGCAGGCAGGCCGAGAGATTCGGCCATCGGATCGAGGTGGCGCCACATGATCTTGGCTCCGAACACCCCGTTGGGTGAGTGGCGCGCCTCGATCAGCCGCTTCACATAAGCGGGAAAGTCGGTGGCGGGATCGATGCCAAGATTGTATTCGCGGGCGATTTTCGGGGCCTGGGTGGGCGAGAAGAATTCCTGGGGGTAGCCTCCGATTCCGGAGTGCCAGAGGGCTTGGCAAACGAGACTGCTTCCGGAGCGGTGGGTGGCGCAAACGATGTAGCTGAGCGTGGCGGGCATGGCGGGTATGGCTTGGGAGAGGGCGGGCTTTTAGAAGTCGAGGAAGATTTCGGCACGGCGGTTGACGCGGCGGCCTTCCGGGTTGTCGGTGCCGTCTGGATTGAAATTGGCGCGCCGCGGGCGGGTCGCGCCATGGCCTTCGATTTTGACCTGTTCGGGTTCGACGCCGAATTGGATCAGCGTCTCGCGCACGGCGTCGGCCCTTTCCTTGGAGAGGGCCATATTGTATTCGGCGGAGCCGCGGGCGTCGGTGTGTCCGGAGATTTTCAGCTCCCGGGTCGGGTCCGACATCAGCACTTCGGAGACGATTTCGATTTGACGCAGTGTGCGCGGGTGGATTACCGCGTCGTCGAAGCCGAAGAAAAGTACCAACGAGTCGCCGCCTTGGGGATTGCGCACAAGGGGGGTGTAGTAGACATCGCCGTCGCCGAAGCGGCTTGCGTAGACGGAGAGGATGCGTTCCGGGTTGATTTCGTTGATGATCCAGGGCGAGCCCTCGTCGCGGTGGAGGACCATGCCGAAACGCGATTCGGTCTCCAGCTCCTCGGAGACGACTTGGGCAAGGAACCAGGCGACGCTGTCGTTGGCGACGGTGGCGACCAGCGGGTTGTCCTCGCGCAGTTTGAAGGCACCCTCTTCGAAAAGGATGCACAGGCCGGCGAGGGTGGCGTCGTTCACGCGGGTGCGGTCGACGAGGCGGCGCGCGGCGGGAAAATCCTGAATGAGCACGGCGTCGAGAAAGGCGCGTGCCACTTCCAAGGCACCGGATTCGGCATCGATGGTGTGGGCTTGCCTCTGCTGTTCCGGTGTTTCCGGAAGCAGAAAGCGGCTGGGGAGCCACGAGCGGTCGGGCTGGAGGGCGAAATCGATTTCGAGGCGCGGGGAAGTTTCCGGATCAGAGCGGTGGGTGAGGTTGAGCGCCCAGCGCTGGATGGTGGGCGTGCGTCCGAGTTGGGAGGTTGCCTGGGCCGGGTCGATGCCGAATTCGCCAGACCCAAAGAGTGTTTCCAGCCCGCGGATGGCGGTGGCGTCGAACAGCCCGGGGCCGAGCACATCCATGAAGGCATCCACATCGCCCTGCTGGAGCGCGAGAGCGGCGGCCTCGAGGACGAGGGCGGGGTCGCGGCCGCTGAGCTCGCGTTCCGGCGACTGGTCGGCACCTTCCGTGGCGGCGGGGTCCTGCTCCGGGGGCACCTCCGCCGACTCGCCGCCGGCGGGCGTGCTCTCCGCTGGGGCATCCTCGCCGGCGGTGGCGGGAGGCTCGCTGTCGCGCAGGGCAGGACGGGTGACGAGCACGAACAGGGCGGCGCTGAGCAGCAGCAGAACGCCAATCACGAGAATGGGCGTGCGCGCGGATCCGCCCGAATGGCTGCGGTATGAACTCGGTGGTGTCGAATACGGGCTGTTGGCCATGGCAAAAAAGGCGCTCCGGGCACCCGGCTGGGGGGAGAGTGCGGTCGGGGCACCAGAAAGGAGGGCGACGCCCCGACCGCACCCTTAGGATAAACCCGGTGGCGGCCCGGCGCAAACGTCATTCCCCGCGCCCGGTGTGGCGCAGGAGATTCCAGGCGCTGACCAGCGCGCGCAGGCCGGCCATCTCGATCGAGGGGTCGACGCCAGCCCCCCACACGGTGCGGCCGTCGTCGTGCTGCAGCTGGATGTAGGCGGCGGAGTCGGCGTCGGAACCGCCACGGATCGCGTGCGACCGGTAATCGGTCAGCTTGAAATCCTTGAGCCCCTTTGATTCCAGAGCGCGCACAAAGGCATTGATCGGGCCGTTGCCATTGCCGACGGCGTCCTCTTTCCGGCCGTGGTGGCTGATTGAGGCGACGCAGCGCACCTCGCCGCGTTCGGCGGTGTGGTGGATTAATTCGTAGTCGAGCAGGGCCAGCGGGTCGGAGAGGTTGGCGAAGTTTTCGAGGAAAGCCTCGCGGATCTCGGCGGCGTCGAGTTCGCGACCGAGGCGGTCGGCGAGATCGTACACACACCGGCCGACCTGCGGGTGCATCGTTTTCGGCAGGTCGAAGCCGTATTCGTTTTCCAACACGTAGGCAACCCCCCCCTTGCCGGACTGGGAATTGATGCGAATGATCGCCTCGTAGGAGCGCCCGATGTCCTGCGGATCGATGGTGAGGTAGGGCACGCCCCAGGCCGCGGCGGAATCGCCTTCCTTGCGCCGCCGCTCGAAGCCCTTGCGGATCGCATCCTGATGTGACCCGCTGAAGGCGGTGAATACCAGCTCGCCGGCATAGGGCTGGCGCTCTGGCACGGGCAGGCGCGTGACCCGCTCGTACACCGTGCGGATGGTGGCCAGGTCGGAGAAGTCGAGGCCGGTGGCGATGCCATGGCTGTTGAAATTGAGCGCGACGGTGACGATGTCGAGATTGCCGGTGCGCTCGCCATTGCCGAAAAGCGTGCCCTCGACGCGGTTGGCTCCGGCGAGCAGGCCGAGTTCGGTGGCGGCCACGCCGGTGCCGCGGTCGTTGTGCGTGTGCAGCGAGACAATCGCCGCTTCGCGTGGTGAAAGGTGGCGGCACATCCACTCGATTTGATCGGCGTGGACATTGGGGGTCGTCCATTCGACGGTGGCCGGCAGGTTGAGAATGATTTGTTTTTCCGGTGTTGGTTTCCATACGTCCATCACCGCCTGGCAGCACTCGAGAGAGAAATCCAGCTCGGTGTCGGAAAATGACTCGGGGGAATACTGGAGCACGATCTCGGTTTCCGGGATCGACGGCACCAGGTCGCGCACCAGGCGCGCTCCCGATACCGCAATCTCGCGGATCTCGTCCCGCGAGGCATCGCTGAAGGTCACCCGCCGCTGGAGCGGCGAGGTGGAATTGTAAATATGCACGATCGCACGGCGCGCCCCGGCGATGGCTTCGAAGGTGCGGCGGATCAAGTGCTCGCGGGTCTGCACCAGCACCTGGATGGTCACATCCTCGGGAATGCGCTTCTCGTCGATCAGTCGGCGGCAGAACTGGAATTCGGTGTCGGCGGCCGAGGGAAAGCCGATCTCGATCTCTTTGAAGCCAATGCGCACCAGAAGGTCGAAGAACTCGAGCTTCTCCTCAACCGACATCGGCTGGGGAAGCGCCTGGTTGCCATCGCGGAGGTCGACCGAGCACCAAGTCGGGGCGCGGTTGAGGACTTTGTCCGGCCAGCTGCGGTCGGGCAGGGAAACTGGTGGAAAGGGACGGTATTTGGAAAGGGAATTCGGATTCATTGGGGAGAAAATGGGAGGAAAGTTCAGGGAAAACGTGAAAACGGAAAGCGGAAGTTTATGCGCTTCGGGCGGTTTCCGGGAAAACGCGCCGACTATGGGGCGGCGAAGCGGAAGCGTGGCCCGGACGGGCAATCGGGAAGGGTGTGGGATCAGCGGGCGGTTGGGCCATTTCAGCGCCGGACAAGGGCAATGCAACCAACCGCCCGCCGTAGCATAAGGAGGCGAAGAAGGAAGGCATCAAAAAGCGCTGTGGAAAATCCATGCATCGAAGCGCTAGTCTAACCCCTACACAAGGACTGTAAACCCCGAAATTCGCAGGAAGGCAGAGGTGAAGGGGCGGATGGGGCTGCCTGACGAAGGTGGGACGCTTTACTTCGGGAATCAGGCCGCCGCACCTTGTAGCCTATGGGGAGCCCCCCACACTTTGTGGGGGGTGGTGAATGAGGGGGAGAATGAGGTGGCCGTCCCGACGTCCCATTCGCTTTCTCATTCACAAAACGACAAGAGATAGAATGAGAAGGAGTTGAGATCGCGCCACTGGCAGCGATGATCCGGTCTTCTCATGAACATCACACCACATACCACAATCGGCGTCGATCTCGGCGACACCAAACACCACTACTGC
>SLCJ01000061.1 GCA_007125835.1 Verrucomicrobiales bacterium
ATACCTTAGCCCAAGCCGCCCCAAGAACGAGCGAAAAACGTGCCAAACCCCGCAGACCACACCATCCCGAAGGGATGCCAGAACGTAGCCGGGGGTGGAGCCTGCCTCGCGGGCGACACCCCCGGGAAGTGTGGTCCAAGAAGCGCATCCTGAAGGGATGCCAGAATGGCGGCGGCAGGCTGCGGGCTGCCAGTTCAGCCTATCCCCCGAAACTGAATAGAGAGCCGATCAATTCTAAGACCACCCCGATCCCTTCCGTGATCAACTCAAAGACGGAGCTGACGACTCCGAGGAGGCCGTTTGCGCTTTCGGCGGTTGCTGCCGGACCCACAACGCCGAGGGCGGCCACGACCAGGATGCCGCCGATCACCATATTGATGCCGACAAACAAGGCCGCCACAACGCACCCGAAAACCAGCACCAATGAGAAAGCGGCCAACAGGCGAATTGGCAGCGAGAACTTTCTTTCCTTGCGTTCTTTCCCCATAGGATTCGCCTCTATGATTTGAATTTCAAACAATGCCCTTTTCCGGGTCGGCGGTCGCCCGCCTCGGGCCTGTTCAAGATGCCGCGAGTTTGGAAGCGGCGGCGGCGAGGTCGGCCGCCATTTCAGAGTCGGTGATTTTGCCGTCGGCGAAGTGATCTTGGAAGGACGGCAGGCTGAAGGTGGCACGGACTTCGGCCCCCATGCGGGGAAAGAGTGTCCCGGCGAGGGCAAGCACGCCGGACGCCCCGCGCTCGCCCGGGGAGGTGGCAAGCAGCAGCATCGGCTTGTCGCTCCAGAGGCGATACTCGATGCGCGATGTCCAGTCATACAGGTTCTTGAACGCGGCGCTGTAACTGCCGTTGTGCTCGGCCAGCGAGATGACGATGGCGTCGTGCGCGCGGATGGTGTCGAGAAAGCGCTGCGCCGCCTCGGGTATGCCGTCCTGCTCTTCCAGGTCGACACTGAACATAGGAGCTTCGAGGGTGCGCAGGTCGAGGTCGGTGACTTCCGCGCCGGGCACCAACGAGGCGGCATGGAGAGCGAGCTGACGGTTGATTGAGGCGGAACTGGTGGATGCACCAATGGCGAGGACTTTCATGCGGGAAACATGCGGGTCCGCCACAAGGATGCAAACGGGAATTGCCGACCCAATCCGGCGAACCTCCTTCGCCGATGTGAACGGTGTGCTGAGAATGAAGGGGCGCCCTGCGTCACTGATTCGGTCACTCCTTCTCCATTCCGGCGACGATGGGTCGGAAGACGCTGTTGTAGAACAGCCGGTTGTAGGCGCGGGTGCCGGCGCGGTCGAGGTCAGTCACGTATTTCCAGAAGCCGTAGATGCGGGAGAGAGTCATGAGGCGTGAGGCGTAGAGGCGCCAGGTGTAGCGTTCCTCGACTCGGGCGATGCCGCCTTCGGAGATTTTTTTCCAGTGCCCGGGGTCGTCGCGGCAGGCTTCGAAGAAATCCGCAAGGCGTGCGCTGGCGGCGGCGCCGTGGTTGGGGTCGATGTGGAATCCGCTGCGGCCGTCTTCGATGATTTCGAGCGGTCCGCCGTGCACGGTGGCGAAGGTCGGCAGGCCGGAAATCATCGCTTCGATAACGGTAAGTCCGAAGGCCTCGAACAGGGCCGGCTGCACGAACACACCACCGCGGTCGGCGATGGCGCGGTAGAGTTCGCCATTGAACACTTTGTCGGACTGCTTGGGCACCCAGCGCACGCTGCCGTGCAGGGAGTGTTGCTCGTAAAGCTTGTGCATCAGCTGGATTTGCTCGCGTTCCTCCTCGTCGTCGGAGGCGGATTCGTCGGTGTTGCCGGCGATGATGAAAACATTGGCCAGCTCCCGCAGGCGCTCGTCGTTGGCATACCATTCAACGAATCCCGAAACGTTTTTCACCTTGTCGAGGCGCGACATAAGGAAGATCAGCGGTTTCTCAGGATCATCGAACCGCGAGACCGCACCCGGAAAGCCGTCGAACAGGAGGCGGTCGATGTCTTTCTCCAAGCCCTTGATGCGGTGCTCCGTGCGGGTGTGCGGGAAATAGACTTTCTCGTCGGCTCCAGGCGACACGATATTGAATTTCGGGTCGAACACGTCGATCCCCTTGGGCACGCGGTAGAGACCGGGCAGCGTGAATGAGGAGTAGGATTCATACTGGCCGACGGTGGCCATGTTGCCGGCGATTTCCTGATAGGTGGAGGTGATGATGAAATCAGCGGCGTTCATCGCCAACAGGTCGGCGGTGAAATGGGCGGAGAAACGGTATTGCTTCTCGTTGTCCTTCCAATACAAATCCGAATACAGGTATTTGGTTTTTTCAAGGGCGTGGGCGATGTTACACTGGGTGACGCCGAGGCGTCCGGCGAGCAGGCTGGCCACGAGGTTGCCATCGGTGTAGTTGCCGATCACAAGGTCCGGGATGTCCCCCAGCTCGGCGAGTATCGTTTTCTCGGCGTCAAGCGTGAAACGCTCCAAATACGGCCACAACTGGAAGCGAGAGATCCACTGCGGCACAACGGAGCCGTCCTCTTCGGTGAAGGGCACGCGCAGGATGCGTGCGTTGCGGGTGCCGTTGATGTGTTCCTCGGGCACATCGCAGTCGGTGTCGCCGGCTTCTGGAATCAGACGGGTGATTACGAGGATGCGCGGCTCGGCATCCACGCCCTGGCGGGCGAGCCGCTGCCACATTTCCTCCTCCAGCGCGCGCACTTGGTCGAGGATGTAAACGACCTGTCCGCCAGTGTCGGGCAGGCCCAGCACGTTGGATTGGCCGAAGTAGCCGTGAGGGCTGAGGATCACGACGTTGAAAATCATCGGCACACGCCCGAGGAATGCCTCCATTTCCTTAGGGTCGGGCGCGTCGAGCACTTCGGAGAGCAGGCCGATGGTTTCGCGCACGCGGGCTGCGGTGTCGCCCCACCCGACCTCGAAGCCGATGGCGTTCATCTGTGGACGAAAATCATGCCATGGTGTGTCGTCGTCCAAGCTGGAGAGGAGTTCCTCTGCCTGTTCGATGCCGTCGAGAAGCTGCTGCGGGCTCTCGATGCGATCGGAAAGCATGAGTTTCTCCCCCCGGTGGTGGTGCAGGCGAAGGAATTCGAAGAGCAGTCTTGAGCGCTCTCCGGGATCGGAAAACAAGCGGCTGGAGAGGTGGCGGTTGAGATATTCGACGCCGCGCCCGATCTGCTTGCGGTCCTTCATCAGGGGCACATCGCGAAGGAAGGGCGAGCCGTCGAACTCGACACCCCATTCACCCGGGGCCCCGTCGCCATCGACCAGTTCCTCCTGAAAACGCATGAACTCATCCACCGGAATCGATTCGTAGGTCAGGTCGCCGATGTGGAAACGACCGTGCCCGCAGGCGCCGATGGTGGGACGGCACTGAATCAACAGCCACGGATCGCGGAAGGCGGCGCAGGTGGCATGGCGCAGCGTCTTGAGCAGCGTGGATTCGGACAGGTCCGCGCCGCCACCCTCCGCACCGACCGCCTCGAGGTGGTCGGCGATCTCGGACTGCAGGAGGAAGCGTTTTCCGGCCTCACGGATCCGTTTGAAAAAAAGGTAGAGGAAGCGGCGTTCAGCGTCGTCGGGCTCGACAATTTGAAACAGGGTCATGGATACTCTGGTGTCTCTGGGGGTGGGGGGCCGGGGCGGGGAGTCCGGTTCCAGGGCGGCGTCAACCAGCCTTGGCATCGGCTTGGAACACATGCAAGTCCCGCTGCGGGAAGGGAATCGAAATACCCTCACTGTCGAAGCGCTCCTTGATGCGCTGGTTCAGGTCCATCAGCACCGGGAAATAATCTGCGGATTTCACCCACGGGCGCACGGCGAAGTCAATGCTGCTGTCGGCCAGTTCGAGCACGCCGACCGTGGGCTCGGGGTCCTTGAGCACGCGCTCGTCAGCCGCCAGAATGTCCAACAGCACCGCCTTCACG
>SLCJ01000409.1 GCA_007125835.1 Verrucomicrobiales bacterium
AGGTCCGGCAAGGAGTTCAATGTGGTGAAGGATCAGCGGTTCGAGGGTTCGATCCCGGCGTTGATTCGTGAGTTGGAGACCTTCATTGAGGCTTCGCTGCGGGATTATTACTACCTCGACATCAATCAAGGCCGGTTTATGCGCGTGCCGGAGTTTCCCAAGGATGCGTGGCTGGAGGGCATCATCAACGCGCTCTGCCACCGCTCCTACAACATCCAGGGCAACCCGGTGATGATCCGGCACTTCGACGACCGGATGGAGATCTCGAACAGCGGCCCGCTGCCTGCCCAGGTCACCGTCGAGAATATCGCGAGCCAGCGCTTTTCCCGGAATCCCCGCATTGCTCGCACTTTGGTGGAGCTGGGCTACGTGCGTGAACTGAACGAAGGCGTGCCGCGGATCTACCGGGCGATGGCGGAATTTATGCTGGCACAGCCGGAATACTCCGACGAGGGGAGCATCGTTACCTTGACGCTCCGGAACAAGGTGAGCGATCACAGGGAGACGATTCTGGCGGATGTGGTGCACGATATCGAACGACTGTGGCCGAATTTGAACAATACCGAGCAACGGATCATAAACCTTCTGATCGACGTTCAAGAGGCCACGATCAAGGAAATGACCGAGAATCTTCAGTTAAGCGACCAGGCGATCCGGAATAATTTGAAGAAACTGGAAGAGCTCACAATCATTGACCGTCATAGCGAGAAAATCCGGGACCCGCGCGCTCTTTACCGCTTCCGCAGCGGCTAAGCCAACATACCCTTCCGCTAAGCCAACGTCATCGTCATCGCATCTAATGCGGCGAAAATTTCATAAGTAATTGAAAATGAATGCCTTGAACACCAGAAATGACCGAATCAAGCTGATTAAGCCAAGATTGGGGTCCATTAAGCCAAGATTGGGATTCGCCAAGCCCACTGGTTGCCCTGCGATGGAGCCAACGGGGCCATGATCCTCAACGACTGATTTTCACCAACTAAACCTTACGCCTTCCCCGCCCCATGCCAGCCTTCGCCCCGAAAGCCTACCAACAGAGCACGCTGGAAAGCGTGGAGTTCTACTTCCGCGAATGCCGGCGGATGGGGAATGCGGATTATGCGTTCCAGGAGGCGACTCGGGCCTTGTGGGGTCGGAAATCGGATTTCCGCCCTTTGGCGGGATTTCCGCAGGAGATGCCGTATTTCTGTGTGCGGGTGCCCACCGGCGGCGGCAAAACCTACCTCGCCGCCAAGAGCGTGGCCCTTGTCAACAATCGGTTCCTGCATAGCGAGCACAGCGTGATCCTATGGCTGGTGCCCTCGAAGGCCATCCGCGATCAGACTCTCGGTGCCCTGCGCCAACACGACCACCCCTACCACGCTGCCTTGCGCGAGGCCGGGCCGGTGTCGGTGACCGACCTCGAAGGCGCGAAGGCACTGACCCGTTCGACGCTGGAGACAAGCACCGTGGTGATCGTGGCGACGCGGCAGGCCTTTCAGGTGGGCGACGAAGAGATTCGCAAAGTGTATGAGAGCAGCGGCGCGCTGATGCACTTGTTTGACGACCTCGCTCCCGAGCAGCGCCGGGAATTGCTCAGCGATCCAGAGACCGGGGCTACTCCGTTCTCCCTGGTGAACGCGCTGCGCCTGCGGCGGCCGTTTATCATCGTCGACGAGGCGCACAACAGCCGCACCGAGCTGGGTTTTGAGACGCTCGCCAAGTTCCGCCCTTCGGGCATCATGGAACTCACCGCCACGCCTGACACCGAGAAAACGCCGAGCAATGTGCTGCATTCGGTGTCGGCCGTGGAGTTGAAGCGCGAGGAGATGATCAAACTGCCCATTCAACTGGAAACACAGGCGGACGAACAACGCTGCCTGGCCCTCGCCCTCGACCAGCGCGAGCAACTCGGCGTGCTGGCCACCCGCGAGCACGCCGCAGGCGCTCCCTACCTTCGGCCCATTGTGCTTATCCAGGCCGAGGCCAGGTCGTCGCGCAGGGAAACGCGGCACGCGGAATGGGTAAAGCAGGAGTTGATGGCAAACCACAATGTTCCGGAGGAGGAAATTGCCATTGCCACCGGCAGCGAACGAGGGCTCGAAGCGCTGGAGGCGGAGTATGATGGCGGAATTTTCTCCCGCGACTGCCCGGTGAAATACATCATCACCCAAAAGGCGCTGGCGGAAGGCTGGGACTGCTCGTTCGCGTATGTGCTGGTCAGTTTGGCGGGAGTGAAGAGCGCCACCGCCGTCGAGCAATTGCTCGGGCGCATTCTGCGTCAGCCCCAGGCCGCCCGCCGGACCCATGAGGCCCTCAACCGCTCGTATGCGTTTGTCGCTTCGAGGGATTTCGGCGAGACAGCCGCCGCGCTGCGGGATTGCCTGGTCGATGCCTCCGGCTTCAACAAGCAGGAAGCCGCCGAATTCGTGGCGGCGCGCACTCCGGAACAGGGAAAACTCGATTTCAAGCGCGGTGGCGCGCGAATCCGCATCACACCGGTCGCCATCCATGTCGGCGAGGCTCTCGATCTTTCGAAACTTTCCCCGGAGGTGAAACGCAAGGTGAAGTGGAGCACAAAGAATCGCGTGCTCACCATCACCGCACCGATGAGCCCGGAGGAGTCCGCCGAGTTGGAAAAGACGGCAGTGATGGATGCCAGCCGCGAAGCCATCGCACAAGGAGGAAAGGCGAGCCGCACCCAGGCGGTGGAGATTTTCCAAACGCCATCCGAACTCGGACAGTCCTTCTTCGTGCCCCAGATGGAGGTGCTGATCGATGGCGAGCTGCGCCTTTTCGATGAACCGGAGGCCATCGATTATCCTTGGACGCTCCCCGCTTACGACGCTCTCGCCACCCCTGCCCAGATCGCCGCCCTGCGTGGTGCCGAACGGCTGGGCGACGGGGGCCTGATTGACATCGACGACGAACAAGGCCGCCTGAAGACCGAATTCATCCGCGACCTGCGCGGCGACCTCGGACTTTCCTACCGCCCGGAAAACTGGAGCGAGGCCAAACTGGCTGCATGGTTCTGCCGCCAACTCCACGACACATCGATTACCCACGCCAGCAAACGCGCTTTTGTCGCCGCCTGGCTGGGTAGCCTGTTGGCTGATCCAGCCATCGATCTCGCTGAGGCGAATCGCCAGAAATTCCTCCTTCGAAACCTGCTCGAGGAGCAAGTCCTCGAACTTCGCAAAAAGGCAGTGGCTACCGCATGCGAGAAATTTCTATTCGATGTGGGCCGTGATCAAAGGGTGAGGGTTGGCTCCGAATACCAATTCGAATTTCACCCCGATGCCTATGGCCCCGACCGCGACTACGACGGTCGCTTCGGAGACTACGAATTTGCCTGCCATTATTACCCCCGTGTGGGGGATTTTGATTCCTCGGAGGAATACCAGTGCGCCTGCTGGCTGGACCGCAATCGAAGGGTCCGGTTTTGGGTGCGCAATCTGGTGCGCAAGAACGGCGCATCATTTTTCCTGCAAACGGCGGACGGCAGGTTCTTCCCCGACTTCATCTGTCAACTCACCGACGGCCGCATCCTCGCTGTCGAATCCAAGGGAGCCGACCGCTGGAAAGCCGCCGAAGGCGACCGCCTCGTCGGCGAGCTGTGGGAAGAACTCAGTGGCGGAAAATGCGCATTCGTCATGGTGAAGGACAAGCGCTGGGAGTGGATCACTGCAAAGCTAGAGCAAGACGTGCCGCCTGCTTGAAATCGCTGTCTCGATTTGCTCACGTCCTCTAAGCAACCATGCATGGCCTTATCTGCAGTTGGGATTGGAAATGCGAAGCACAAGTGCCTCGCTTTCTCTATTCGCTTGCCGATCCACGCGGGTTGAAAGATATCTCCTCCCTGCAGCAAGGAATATCTTTCGTACCGCAAGCCCATTCCATACCAGCCCA
>SLCJ01000362.1 GCA_007125835.1 Verrucomicrobiales bacterium
AATGCGCGACGGCGCGAGCCTGAGGCGGTGGAGCTTGGCCCGCCGGTGCCGGTGGAGGTCCGGTGGACCAGATCATCGGGCTGCGGCTTGTCGAGGTGGGCGACCGGGAGACTTCCGTAAAAATTTTGCCTGCCAACATTTAGTTGATTATTTGGTTGGGAGTTGGACAATCGCCAGCGTCCTATCAGGACGCGATGACACAGGCGCAAATGTTCCCAGGGTTTTGAAACCCTGGGCTCTGTGCGGTGGCCCTTTCAGGGCCTGGTGATCTCCTGATTCCAGGGATGACCGGAGCTGGAACGGGAGATGGCAGGCAGAGGATGTGCCGGAGGCACAATAGGCTGAACATCACGATGCTGACCACAAGGAAGATAGCGATGGAGAAGGCGATCATGGCGAGAGAAATGAGGCAGCCCCGGGCAGCTGTCCCCAAGAGCCGTGGCATCAAGACCAAGGGGCGATCCATCATCGCCCGCGAATGGGGAGGCAAATGGGGCGGAACGAAGTGCCTTTTCATTTTCCCTTCATCCGCATCGGCGAAGGAGGTTCGCCGCCGCTCCTTGGGCACTGGCGGCTCTTTAAATTTTGCCTGCCAAAATTTACTTGATATTTACTTGATATTTACTTGGCCAATATTTACTTGGCCAATGTAAATTTTGGCCAGCGGGCTTGGCACCGCATTGGGATTCATCCATCCCGAATTGGCCAAAAAGAAACCCCGCACCGGCGTGCCGGAGCGGGGTTCGGGGGTTTCGGGGGGAAGATGGGGCTCACAGCCGCTTTGGCACGACAGAGCGCAGCTTGAGCATACCGCGGCGAATTCTGGCTTTCACGGTGCCGAGCGGTTCGCCGAGCTTTTCCGCGATCTCGGACTGGGTGAGACCCGAGAAGTAGGCCATCTGGATCGCTTCGCGCTGCTCCTGGGAAAGCTCCATCACCGCACTGCGGACAACGCGGTGGCGGTCGTTGCTCTCCGCCTGCGCGGCTGAGTCGATGCGGGTTGGTGTGGTCAGGGCGTCGCGCTCCTCCTTGAAGTCCTCGTTCAGGCGGGACTGGCGCTGCTTGTGGCGGAGGCGGTCGATGGCGCGGTTGCGGGCCATCGTGGTGACCCATGTGAGTGGCTTGCCTTTCGAGCGGTTATACATGGCCGCCTTTTTCCAGATCGAGGTGAAGACCTCCTGGGCCACGTCCTCGGTGTCCATCGAGTCATTGAGAACCTTGAAAATCGTCGAGTGGACGACCCCGGAAAAGCGCTCGTGAAGTTGTCGGAAGGCCTGGCGGTCGCCATTTGCGATGGCTTCGAGCATGGCTGTTTCCTCTTTCTGTTCCACTTCGTACGTGTTTTCGGTTTTCATAAGGTTGGTTGTTTTGGGGGACATCGGTTGTCTTCCGATTAGCAATTCTAATCTAAAATGAGATTTAACGCAAGATTTTTTTATGTTCGCTGGCGATTTTTTTTCTGGGGGGGTGATCGGGGCCACGGATTGAGGGGGGTGGTTCCGTGGGGGGCCTTTGGAAGGTAAGCGTCGGGGCGGTCGGAAATTGTGGGAAGAAAGGATTTCGGGGGCGCGGGGAAGCGTGGAAGAAGGGGGGCGGGGTGGCGTGAGGGGATTGACGATGTTCGTCAATGCGCCTATCCTCCGGGGTGCCAGCGACACTGCCGGAAAATGTGAGGGAAAGACTCGAAGCCCATTACCGGCGTCGGGGGTTCCGGCGTACGCCGCA
Organism: Verrucomicrobiales bacterium; assembly: GCA_007125835.1. Lineage (GTDB taxonomy): Bacteria > Verrucomicrobiota > Verrucomicrobiia > Verrucomicrobiales > SLCJ01 > SLCJ01. The sequence continues at coordinate 1,726 of SLCJ01000362.1, forward strand.
GCGGGAAACGATTGTCGCCGCAGCCTTTTCCTCCGAAGAGCATTTCACCGCCGACGAATTGTGGGAGCGTGCGCGAAGCATCGATCCGCGAACTTCGCGTGCCACAGTGTATCGGACGATCTCTTTTTTGCTGGATGCCGACCTGATCCGGGAGATCGACCTTTCCCAGGGGCAGGCGGTGTATGACCCCAATTTCGTCGAGAAGCCGAACCACAACCACCTTGTGTGCGTGGATTGCGGGCGGATGATTGAATTCGAGGATTCCCACCTGGAGGTGTTCCACGAGTGCCTGACCAGACGTTTGGGATTCCTCCCCAGCCGCCAGAACCTGCGTATTGAGGCCTGTTGCGAGACCCTGCGCACGACGGGACGCTGCGCGCACCTGATTGAGGCGAGAATCAAGGGCAAGAGGCTGCCCGGCCGCCGCCGCTGATTTTTTCATCAACCCATCGAGACCAACCATGTGGAAAGGAAGATTTCAAGATGCAACATCGTCGCTTGTCGAGCGCTTTGGCGAGTCGGTGAGTTTTGACTGGCGGCTTTATGAGCACGATATTCAAGGGTCGATCGCGCATGCGCGGGCGCAGAAAAATGCCGGCTTGCTGACGGAGGAGGAGTTCGCGGCTATTGAAGAGGGTCTCCGTGAGATCGGGCGCGAGATCGCGGCGGGGGACTTCGAGTTCAAGACCTCGCTGGAAGACATCCACATGAATATCGAGGCGGAGCTGACGCGGCGCATCGGTTCGGCGGGCGCAAAACTGCATGCCGCCCGCTCGCGCAACGACCAGGTGGCCACCGACACCCGGCTCTACTGCCGCACGGCCTGCGATCGGCTTTCTGCAGGGATCCGGAAATTGCAGCGGGCGCTGGTTGGCCTGGCTTCGGCCAACCGTGCTGTGGTGGTTCCCGGTTACACCCATTTGCAAAGAGGGCAGCCAGTGTTGCTGGCGCACCACCTTCTGGCTTATGTAGAAATGCTGGAAAGGGACTCAGGCCGCATCGCCGACGCGCGGGCACGCATGAATGTCTGTCCGCTGGGTTCCGGGGCGCTGGCGGGATCGACAATCAACCTCGACCGCGAGGCCATTGCCGAGGAACTGGGATTTGACGGCATCAGCCGAAATTCAATGGACGCAATCGCCGACCGCGACTACATCGCCGAGCTGCTTTTTTCGATCGCCATGTGCGGCATCCATCTCTCCCGGCTCGGCGAGGATTTGATTTTGTGGTCGTCTTCGGAGTTTGGATTCATTTCCATGAGCGACGCCCACACCACCGGATCCTCGCTGATGCCGCAGAAAAAGAATCCAGATGTGGCGGAGATTACCAGGGGCAAGAGCGGGCGTTTGGCAGGGGCTCTTGTGTCGCTGCTGACGACGATGAAAGGGCTGCCGCTGACCTACAACCGCGACCTCCAAGAGGATAAGGAACCGCTTTTTGACGCAGTGGAAACCCTGGATCTGACGCTGGCGGTGAACGCGGAAATGGTGGCCGGTATTGTGATTGACGAGGCGCGGTGCCGGGCGGCGGCCTCCGACCCGATGCTGCTGGCCACCGATCTAGCCGACTATCTGGTCCGCCGGGGCGTGCCTTTCCGCCAGGCCCACGAGCTGGTGGGCAAGGCGGTGGCCGAGGCGCTGCGTCGCGGTGTGCCGCTCGATCAGCTCGACTTCGCGGCCTTGGACGTGGCATTCGGCGGTGATGCCGCCGACGTGTTCTCTCTCGATCGGGCGCTGGAGGCACGGAAGAATCCCGGTTCGCCCTCGCCCGCAGGTGTGGAGGCGGAAGTTGTCCGCTGGCAGCGGGCTCTGGGTTCGGAGCTGAATTGAGTTTGTCAGCGTCCCTTCAGGATAGGTGAGCAGAGGGTGTGCCGCGGCACACCGGAACAACTTGCCCTGCCTTTCCCCGCTTCGGGCGATGATGGATCGCCCCACCTTGGTCGAGATGTCCCGGCGCTTGAGGGGGCCCGCCACCATCACCCCTCACCTCAAAGCCCACCGTGCGCGCGGTAGCGACGGGAATGCGTGTGAGTACGGCAACGTGGAGGCGATCATTGGTCGCCTTCCCGCGAAGCGAATCAGCGCATGAGAAGGCAACGGCTCATTCATCGCCAGCCCGGCGACTGGTCTTATCGATTTCGAT
>SLCJ01000354.1 GCA_007125835.1 Verrucomicrobiales bacterium
CTGGTGGCCGCAGGAGAAGCGGTGGACACGGCGACGCACCGCCCGGGAACCGCCCACTTTGGCGCACCACAGCAAGTGGAGCGGAGTGCTTCTGACAGCCTGACCTTGAATCGCCTGCGGATCAACAGCGAGAGCCACCCCGGACTCGGCGACACCCTGACCGGCGAGCTGGGTTCGCGCGTTCTCTACGACAGCAGGGAGTTTCCCGACCTCGAGTATCAGGAGAACGTGCACTTTCTGACGCGCCTTGATGCCGGCCTGGACCTCGGCACGGGCGGGCAGTTGAAGACCGCGCTTGTCGACCGCCTGACTATCGCGCAGGACGGCGAGGCCGCGCGCTTTCCCGAATTGCATATCCTCGCTCTGGAGACCGAACTCGCGGAATCAGGCATCAGCCTTGTCCTCGGACGGCAGCGCCACATCCTGCCGGGCGGCGTCTCCCCGGGCAGCGGGTCGTGGATGGCTGATCGCCAGGTTTTCGATGGTGCGAAAATTGCTGCCGACCGCGGGGATTTCCCGGCACGCTGGCACTTGGGTTGGTTCACGGGCACGGAGTTCGCCTCGTCAGCGCAGTTTGTCGAAACCGAAGACCACGGACTAATGGCTGCGGGTTTCGGCGTGGATGGTGGCTCTGCGGGGGACTACGACTGGTATGCCCTGGTGCCGGATTCGAGCGAGGGTGACGCTGTGGTGGGCGGGCGGTGGACCGGCAGGCCCTCCGCCGTGGACCAATCCAGGCATCAAGTCGATGCCGTGGCAGCTGCCTCCGGCGACGATATCACGAGTGCCTGGCGGGTGGTCGGCCGCCGCATCGACGCCGAGGGTGGGGAATACCGCCTGGGCCTCGAAGCCTCCGAGCAAGGTGCCCCCTCCGTCGTGCCCGGGGCCACACGCCATGTGCCAGGTGGAATAAACGAACCCACACTGCATGGCTTTGCCGGACGCGCGCAACCGATTTCAGATCATTGGGCCGCAGCCATCATTGCGCAGCAGTTTTTCCAACGCGATGACGGGTCGCCCCTCGCCCGGGCACTTGAGGGAGCCCTGCGCTACCGGGATGAGGAGGGTGCCAACCTGCACCTCGGCGTCGGCGTTGGCCAACATGAGGAAGAGTCAGGGGTTTCGCTGCGCTGGGGCCTGCGCTACTCGCGCCCCCTCTGAGCCCCTGAAACACGCCTCCAGAGCAAAAAATCCTGCGTTTTGGCGTCGATTTCACTTCCCAAACGGGAAAATCCCGCCATCCTATTGTGCCTCCGGCCAACTCCACTCGTAAAGCTCCCGGAGACTCCACATTACGACACCATGAAGCTGACACTCAAAGTTTGGAGACAGGAAAGCCCGAATGCCAAAGGCAGGATTGAAACCATCGCCACACCCGACATTCCCGCAGAGGCCTCCTTCCTCGAAATGATCGATATCGTGAACGAAAAGCTGCTCGGCGAAGGGCAAAGGCCCATCGCCTTCGACCACGATTGCCGCGAAGGCATCTGCGGCGCTTGTTCGCTGACCATCAACGGCATCCCCCACGGGCCGGACGCCGCGATCACATCATGCCAGCTTCACATGCGGAGTTTCAACGATGGCGATACCATCTGGATCGAACCCTTCCGCTCCAAGCCTTTCCCCATCCTTCAGGATCTGATCGTCGACCGCACCGCCCTCGACCGCATGGTCGCCGCCGGCGGATACATTTCGGTACGCACCGGGTCCGCACCCGAAGCCAATTCAATTCCCGTGGAACGCGCCCACGCAGAGTCATCCTTCGATGCCGCCGCATGCATTGGCTGCGGGGCCTGCGTGGCCGCCTGCCCCAACGCTTCAGCAATGCTGTTTGTCGGAGCCAAGGCCGCCCACCTGAACCTGCTGCCACAAGGCGCACCCGAAAAAGACCGGCGCGTGCTCGGAATGGTCCGGCAAATGGACGCCGAGGGCTTCGGCAACTGCACCAACCACTACGAATGCGAGGCGGTTTGTCCCAAATCGATCTCGGTGGACGTGATCGCCAGGCTCAACCGAGACTACGCCGTAGCCGCAGCCCGCGAGGCACTCGTGTGATGCCTTTCGATGAACCTTTCGGCTCCCCCACTTCCCCGACCCGGCGACGTGTGGGGTCCTGGAACAGAGCGCGAAAATGCCCCGCCACATCCGGGGGTTCCATGCCGCCTCCCGGCGGGACCCGGATGTGATTGAGCCGAGTCTCCCGCAGCGGAGACTCCTCCAGGAGAATCTCCGCCGCTGGCAAGACACTCAGCGCTTCTTCTTGGCTGGTGCCTTCTTCTTAGCGGCTTTCTTGGCCGGTGCCTTTTTCTTGGCAGGTGCCTTCTTCTTAGCTACCTTTTTCGTGGCGGCTTTCTTAGCGGGTGCCTTCTTCTTGGCTACCTTCTTCGTGGCGGCTTTCTTGGCAGGTGCCTTCTTCTTGGCTACCTTCTTCGTGGCGGCCTTTTTGGCGGGTGCCTTCTTCACCGCTTTTTTCACGGCTTTCTTTTTCGCTGGCATGGTGTTTGTTTGGTGTCAAGGCCGGTGGGTTCTCGCGTTCCGCATTCGCACCGGCTGGCGAATGCGGGGAAAGTCAAGGGTCCATCCGGACCGCACAGGCAGCGCAAGGGAAGGCCCCGGGGGCGCCGGAGAATCGGAGGCAAGGTCTTGTTTTTAAATCAACGGCTGACATCGGGTGATGCTTTTCTTCTCTTCCTGAAGGTGTAATCTCTTTTGATGCCTTAGGTCAAGAGATATTTCACACATCTTGATTTTTTATCAATCCGAAAATCACATGCAAAACACTGGTAAAAAAGAACGTTATTTTGGAGAAGAGTCGTGTTTTTCTCCCCTTCACGTGTTTCTGCCGGGCGGCAGGGACGAGCCCGTTGACTATGCGTCTGGAGTGCCGGTGCCTGCGGAGGGCGGTCACCCGCCGGTGAATTTTCATGCCTGGGCAGCTGCCACGTCGGGAAAATTCGAGACCCGGGCCGGTGCTTCCTTCGGCCGAGGTTCCGTGGTAGCCTTGCTCATCGGTCGCCATCTCGGCAGGTCCTTGAAGGAGATGCGCCGCCTTCAGGCGGAGGGAACCAAGGTGCTGGTCTGCTGGAAGGAATGCGGGACGCACCAGATCGAGGGACAGATGCGAAGGTGGCGCGCGGGCCATCGCCTCGCACAACTTCTGCGCGAGGCCGACGGCGTGTTGGCCGCCTCGCCGGCTGCGGAGGAGTTTTTCCATGGACGCGTTCCGCAAGACCGACTCTTTGTAATGCCGACTCCCTATCCTGTGGATGTTCCAGGATGGGAACACGCCGCCGGGCCGGAAAAGCGGCAGGGCATCTGGGTCGGCACCCGCGAACCAAACCAACCCCTACGGCATCACGATCAAGCCGTCGCTCTCGCCCTGAGATCCGCCGCTGCCGTTGGCTGCGAGGTGACGGTGATGACCGTGGACGGAGTCCGCGGCAGGCGCCATCACGAAAAGATCGCCCGCGCAACGGCATCGGGCCAGGCATCTCTCCGCATCATCGACGGCCCGCTTCCGTATGCCGACTACCTCAAGGCCATGTCGACGCACCGTCTGGTGCTGCAGCTCGACGCCACCAAAGTCCCGGGACAGGTCGCCGGCGATGCGCTGCTCACCGGAACGCCCATCGTCGGTGGGCTGGGCATGATCGAACGTCTCACCTGCCCGGATTGGAATGAGTCGTGGAGCGATGCCAGTGTGGTGAGCGGCCCCGCCGACAGACTCCTTCGTGACGACACCTGCTGGACATCCGCGCGCGACGAAACCCGAAAACGTGCGATGGAACTGGCCTCATTCGCCGCTTTCCGCCGCCGTTGGACGGAA
>SLCJ01000005.1 GCA_007125835.1 Verrucomicrobiales bacterium
GCAGTTTGCGGATGATCTGAGGGAGAAGAGTCATGTCCTGCGGGTGTGGAAGGGGGACGAGCTGGTGGGGTTTTCGACCTTGCTGGCGTGTCGCTGTGAGATTGAGGATGAGGTGTTCAACCTTTTGTATTCCGGGGACACGATCATGTCGCCTGCGTGTTGGGGGTCGCCGGTGTTGGCGCGGGGGTGGATCGCGATGGTGTTGGATTTGCAGCGGACGATGCCGCCGGGCCGCTGCCTGTGGCTGCTCCTGTCGGCGGGGTTTCGCACGTATCGCTTTCTTCCGGTTTTCTGGCGGGAGTTCTGGCCGCGTTTTGATGTGGTGACGCCGGAGTCGGTGCGCGTGCTGCGCGATGAGATTGCCGCCGGGCGTTTTGGCGATGCGTTTGACCGGCAGGCAGGGGTGGTGCGTTTTCCGCGTCCCCACCGTCTCTGCGGCGCTTTGGCCGAGGTGCCGGATTCCCGCCGTCAGGATCCGCATGTGTCGTTTTTCCTCGAGGCGAATCCCGGATGGCGGGAGGGCGACGAGCTGGTGTGTCTGACTGAAATTGATTCCTCCAACCTAACACACGCGGGCCGGAGGATGGTTCGCCAGACGTCGCGATGAGCGTGGCCGCCGCCATCGCGCAATGCTTGTGGGCGACGGGCAATGTCCCGTCGGCGGTGCGGTTTGCGCGGGCGCTGGGGAATCCGGAGGGGGTGCAGGAGCGGTGGTTGCAACGGAGGCTGCGGGTGGATGCGGAGAGTGAGTTCGGCCGTGAGCACGATTTCGCGGGCATCTGCAACCGACGGGATTTTGTGAGGCGGGTGCCGTTGCGGGATTGGCAGGAGCACGCCGGATGGATCGAACGGATTCGGGGCGGCGGGCAGGGGGTGTTGACATCGGAGCGGGTCGGGCATCTTGCGCCGACCAGTGGTTCTTCGGGTGCGCGGAAATTGATCCCTTTCAATGCGTCGCTGCACCGTGCGTTTGCATGTGCCGTAGGGGCGTGGATGTGGGATTTGATCCGCTTGGAGCCTGGAATTCTCGGGGGCCCGGCTTACTGGTCGATTTCCCCGCTGGCGCAGGTGGAAGAGGGAGTGCAGGGCGGTGTGCCGGTGGGCTTCGCCGAGGATGCGGATTATCTGGGGGGTTGGAAGGCGGGGCTGACGCGTCTTTTGATGGCCGTGCCCTCGGGGATCCGGCATGAGCGCAACCCAGAGGTATTCTGGCGGCGCACGGCATCCTTGCTGCTGGAGAGGCGGGACCTGCGGCTGATTTCGGTGTGGCATCCTTCGTTTCTCGATCTGATCGTCGATGCAGCGCGGCGGCATTGGGATGGGATTTTGGATGGCCTGTCTGCACCGCGTGCGCGTGACTTGCGAGCGGCTGGCGAAGACAACCCGGGTGGGTGGTGGCCGTCGCTGCGGGTGATCAGCGCCTGGGGCGATCTGGCGGCGGAGCCCGGGCTGCGCGAGGTCGCCCGACGCTTTCCCAGATGCCGTGTTCAGGCCAAAGGGCTGCTGGCCACGGAGGCGGTGGTTACCATTCCCTGGCGGGGTGGGTATCCGCTAGCGGTTACATCACATTATTTCGAGTTCCTGACGCCGGGTGGGGATGCCCTGGCGGCACATGAAGTCGAGCGTGGCGGCACCTACGAAGTGGTGGTGACCAATGGCGGCGGTTTGTGGCGGTATCGCTTGGGAGACATGGTGGAGTGCACCGGTTTCCTAGGGCGCACGCCGACGCTGCGGTTTCTCGGGCGCGCGGGAAATACCAGTGATCTCTGCGGCGAGAAGCTGGCCGAACCTTTTGTGGCGGCGTGTCTGGGAGAGCTGTGGCCGGAGGGTGCGGGCCGGCCGCGCGTGGCGTTCCTGCGTCCGTGGCTGTCGTCTGGCGGTGGGCGTGGGTATTTTGTCGTGACGGATGAAGTGTTGGGTGAGGAGGTGATCGGGCGACTTGATGCCCTATTGCGGCGGAATCCCCATTACGATCTTGCACGTCGCCTGGGCCAGCTAGAACCTCTGCGAATCGGCGTGGAACCGAATGCGGGTTTTCCCGGACGACCCAACGACCTCCGCCGCCTGGGCGATGTGAAGCCCATGGTGCTGGATTCAGTAGTGAGTGAGGGTGGGGCGGGGGAGGGTTGCGTAGAGGAAAAAGTAAATAAAAATTAGCAGGGAAAATTAAGGTGCCCGAGCGAAAACGCACCTGCGAGAATGGAGCGTATCAACTGGCTGTCGGCATCCCGCGTTTTTTGCTTGGCGTAGCACCACGGTAGCGAAGATCCACCACCATCGAGCGGAGCGTGAAATTTTCGTTCGTCAGGGTTCTGGCTTGTGATTCGAGAAACGCGGCCTCTTCGTGCATTGTGGATTCGTTGTTATTCTTAATGCTGTTGGGAGTGGGCGTCCAGGCAACGACGTAGAGGCCGTGTGTCCATCCTTCCGCCTGCCGCTCATTCAGATACCCCAGAAGTTGGGTTTTCATGTTTTCACGGCGCTCTTTTCGGTTGTTTGACCGGAAAATCTTCATCTCGACGACAGTCGAAATCACACCGTAGAGCGGATGATTGGCTTGAACCAAAATGTCAGTTCTTCGCTGAGATGACAGCTTGACCTCGGTTTCCGCGAAAATTTTAAGATCGGCTTTCAACCAATCCCGCAGAACCTCGGAAATCACCGTTTCATGTCTCACCTTTCGCGGCTTCAAGTCCCAGCAGGATTTCCATGCTCCCGCTGCCAGGTGCTTTTCCCATCTGCCGATGCTCTCGATCACCGCCTCCAGAAGCTCATCCGCATTGCGGGCGAGGCTGGCGTTGGGAACATGACATAGGTGGGCCAGCTCATCCGGAAGGATTCGGCAGGCACATGCGGCACGCTTGGCCTGGGAAGCCTCCCGTTTTTGCCAATCACTCCAATGCAGGCGTTGCCTCGCATCTTCCGGGATCTCCTCCTCACTCTCATTCGGAATATTCAACTCGATCCCCCGCTGAGTCGCCTCGGCGGCTATGTGTTGAAATTGCTCCCCCACTTCATAGTCGCCACCCTCATGACCGGCGGAGTAGTGACCATGCCGTGTGTATGCCAGCGCCTCGGGAAACTTGTGGATTGTGAATTCCGCCACACGGACCAGCGAGTCATCGGCCCAATGCTTCAAACACAAATGGTCTTCCGATCTGCCGATGCATCGCGCGCCCCAACGGATTCCTCGTTTGAGGACATCATCTTGGGTGGATTAAAAGCTGCCGGTGGATTAAAAGCTGCCTACCAAAAGTTACTTGAAATAATCCCCAAAAGATCCTCCTAAAAACCTCTCAAAACCTCCCCCTCGACCCCGGCCAGAGCAATCCACCGCGTCTTGGCCCGTGCCGGTGTTTCGGAAAATCGGTGCTTCGGTGCTTCGGTGGGGGCCCTCCGCTGTAGGTCGCCTGGCCCCAGGGGACCGGGGGTGATGCGCCACCACCTTCCACCCACGCCAACTCAATCACCTCACCACCGCTCAATCACGTAGCGCCTGCTTTCCGGGTGGCACATCACTCGGGCGGACTAAAGATCCGCGGTCCGGAAGAGAACCACCCAGGAATCAGTGGTTAGCCAAGGCTTGCAGCCGTTCCCTGCTCCCCGACTGAATCTTTTCCCTTTTCCAAAAGGCCATACTATGTCAGAGGTAAAGCGGACTACGCGGGCCGGACACGCGCTCGCCAAACGCAACCCAATCACCACGCCCACACCATGTCACGCATCCTCCTCGGCGTCTGCGGCTCCATTGCCGCCTTCCGCGCCGCCGATATCGCCAGCCAACTCGTCAAAGCAGGTCACGACGTCCATGTGGTGATGACCGA
>SLCJ01000287.1 GCA_007125835.1 Verrucomicrobiales bacterium
CCAGACATATGCCGGCGAAAAGGCGTTTGCGTTGTGCCAAGTCGATGGGGGAGGAGGAGGCATTTGGCTCATTCATAGCGTGTGATTGGCGTGGGTTCTTGATGAATCGATGATTTGCCCGTAAGGCAGGCTTGGACATCCTAGCACGGTGCCCGCAAATTGGGCAACAAAAAAAGAAAAAAGAAGTGACCAGAATTGTCCGAATCCTGTGGGGTCGGGGTTATAAATCGAGAAATGTAACGGGTATCGCCCGCCAGCAGATCGGAAGATACGCGCGTTTTTTGCCACAGAATGCGTGGAAACCCGGCGTGGGAAATGGGATGATGTAGCAGCGTCCCCGCCGCGTCGGCTCATCGGCGATAAAGGTGGCCCGCCATCAACAACCAACCCCAACCAAGCTGAAATATGAAAACGATCTCTGTCGGCGGCTGCGCACTCGGCGCGGCAATCCTCGCTTTTACCTTCTCTCCAGTCGTCGCCGGTCCGGTGGTGGCGGTGGATCCGCCGCCGGTGGAAACCGAGTGCCCGCTCGATGGTGCCCGTCGTCCCATTACCAATCCGACTCTTTTTGATCTGCCGCTGGCACGCACACAGCTGCGTCCGATCGTGATTTTCCACCGCTTGCCCAGCCAGATTGACACCGTGCTCGGCGATGTTCCGGTCGGTGGCGAGGTGATGGTCTATGCGCTGCAATTCGAGTATGCCTTCACCGACACCTGGTCGCTCATCGCCACCAAGGACGGATACATCGACATCAATGCAGACCACACCCTGTCGAACCGCTCGGGCTGGGCGAATCTCGCCGCCGGCGTGAAGTGGAATTTCCACCGCGAGGAGAACACGGCTGCGGCTTTGAGTTTGGTTTACGAGGCCCCGACCGGCAACCGATCCGTCTTCCAGGGCGAGGGTGACGGCACGCTGATTCCCGCGATGAGCGGCCTCTGGATGCACGGGCGATTCCAGTTCAACGACACGCTGGGGTTCCGCCTGCCGCTGGACACAAGTGCCGAAAGCACGTTTCTGTTCGCCAGCGCGCACATGGATTACGCCGTGACCGAACGCTTCTTCCCGATGATCGAGCTGAGCTGGTTTCACGTTCTCAGCACTGGCGACGGTGGCAGGCGCTTCGACAACCAGGTGGGCGGTATGGTGCCAGCGGTGGCCCGCTTCGAGGGCGGCGATGTCTTCAATCTCGGTGCCGCGAATGCCAGCGACAACCGCAACCTTGTGACCTTGGGAGCTGGATTCCGCTACCGCGCCACCGACAATCTCGACCTCGGCCTCGCCTATGAATTTCCGCTCACCAGCGATTCCAAAGGGCTAATCCGCGACCGCGTAACCCTCGACGCCGTGTGGCGCTTCTGATCCCGCTACACACCGGCGGCGGGCTTCCTCAATTCTGGTGGGCCGCTTGTCATTGAGGGAAATCCTTCCACCCACGTTGGCAAGTAAGGAGCCCCCCTCACTCCTGCGGGGGGTGAGAATGAGGTGGTGAATGAAAAATCCGATTCCGGCCCACGCATTCTCTTTCTCATTCGCGCCACGGCAGGAGTGCCGTTGCTCCGGTACGCATCCGCGCACACGGTGATGTTTAAGGCAGGTGGAAACACTCTGGCCACCGCCAACAAAATACAGCACCCCGCCCCCACAAACAGCTCGCCAGATCGCGGCAGCGTCTTGGAGTGCGCGAGTCCTCTCGCGCTTTTTGCATGGCGTGGCAGCAAACAATGCCCGCCAACTATTCTTTCGGGTGGGCTTCCCAGTCTCACCACTCCCGCCTTCAATCGGCCCTGAAAGGGCCAAAGCACAAAGCCCGGAGTTTCAACTCCGGGAAAAATCACCTTCGCGAAATGCGTCCTGAAGGGACGCCTGCGAGCGAGCAAGCTCCCAAAGCGGTTGAGGACAACCGCACTCAGGGCGGTCCCGGAAAGCGAGTTGGATGTGAATGGACTGAGAATGAAACGTTGCCAGCTGCCCGAGCATCCGCGTTCCATTTTCAATCGTCGACAAGTGTCGGCCCTCCATACTTTCCCCGCCTGCAAGCTTGAAAACGCCGCATGGATCGACTAAACTGCACCCATGAGTGCCAGTGAAATCGCCGAACTTTGCGCCGCCCTCCCTCCCGACAAACGCGAGGAAGTGGCGGACTTCGCCCGTTTCCTGCTGTCGCGCCATGACGATGCCCGATGGGAAGAGATTCTTGCCGAGTCCAAGCCGCGCCCGCGCCTGGATGCATTCCTTCGAGAGTCTGCGGCGGAAGCCGACGAACCGCTGAATCCGAATCGCCTGTGATTTCCCGCGTCCGTCCCAGCTTTTGGCGCGCCTATGATGCGCTCGATCCACAAGTGCGCCAAGCCTCCCGGCGTACCTACCTGCTCTTCATGGAAAATCCCGGGCACCCTTCGCTGCGATTCAAAAAACTCGTGGGACACGATCGCGTCTGGTCGGTCCGCATCAATCAGTCCTTCTGTGCCATCGCAGAACGCGATGGCGATACCGTGACTTGGGTCTGGATTGGGTCGCATAACGATTTTGACAATCTTTTCGGATGATATTGGGTGACGCCAGACCGCCTGCGGCGGACGTAAACACCCCCCGCACCCTTGCGGGGGAAAGAGAATAAGGTGGTGAATGAGGAAGCCGATTCCGTCCCACGAATTCTCTTTCTCATTCGCACCACGGAAGGAGTGCCGTTGCTCCGGTACGCTACCGCGCACACGGTGATGTTTAAGGCAGGAGGAAACACTTTGGCCTCCACCAACAGGTCGGCAGCCCGTATCTGCGAGTAGCCTGCCCGATCGCGCCAGCGTCTTGGAGTGCGCAAGTCCTCTCGCGCTTTTTGCATGGCGTGGCAGCAAACAATGCCCGCCAACTATTCTTTCGCGTTGGTCTTCCCGGTCTCACCACTCCCGCCTTCAATCTGCCCTGAAAGGGCAAAAAAGCACAAAGCCCGGAGTTTCAACTCCGAAAAAAATCACAGGTTCAGAACGATTTTTCTCGACACACTGCTGAAATTCCTGCAAAAGGTAATTGCTCCAACTATCCACCCCTATCACGATCATGAACACCTTCTTCCCGGCATGCCTTGCCGCTGCCGGATTTTTTGTTTGTCTTTCACTCGCCGCCGTGGGTGAGGAGTCTGTTGAAACCGCACCCAGCCGCCCCTTGCCCGAGGAGCCTACGGAAAGCGAGGCGGCTGCGATCATCGAGGCGGAGATGGCCGCCCGCGTCGCCCGCGAAGCGCAACGCCGCGCCGCCATCCTCGCCGTACCCGCGCTCGAAGAATGGGAAACCCTTCGCGAGGATGGATCCACCACCCTCTTCCGCCGCGTCCCAGCCCCCGCGACTCCGCCCCCACACACAAGCGCCGAGGCTGAGGTCAAAGAGAACGCCACCACCGAACCCGCTCACTTCCCGCACCCGGGACCGCTCTACCGCACGATCTCTCTGGCCGCCACCGTCTTTGACCGCCAGCACAGCGAGTTGATCTGGCGCGATCCTGAGGGCCAACCCTGGCGGGTTTGGTGCAATGTCGATTTCAACCTCCTGGGGCATGTCACCACCTTTGGCGACGAAGTCGTGGCCTGGACACCTCTTGTCTTTGTCTCGAACATTACCACCGGCGAACAGCAGGCCTTGGTCCAGCTCGCCGCCGAAGCCGGCAAGACCTACTCCCCGCCCTCCGGCCCCGATCCCTCCCTCTTCACCTCCAACGATCCCGAATACATCGTGTTGGCCGAAGACGAATCCGCAGTGCCCGCCGCTCTGTTTGAGAAGCTCGACGCCCTGCTCACCTACTACAGCGAAAACCGCG
>SLCJ01000390.1 GCA_007125835.1 Verrucomicrobiales bacterium
CGCTTGTGCTGGCGGATGCGCCGGACGAATACGGCGTGGTGGAGGCCGCGGCGGTGGCTCCCCTACGGGACGCGCCGCTTCCCGACGAATGGGTCGGGCGCGTGGCCATCGACGGCGTGATGCTGCCGGGCACCGACTACACGGCGACGTTCACTTACACCGCGCCGGAGGGATTTTACCTGATGGTATTCGCGCCGGACGGGAGGATCACCTCCGCCTGTTACGCGCTGCCACCCGCCGACGAGCCGCTGACGATCGCCGTCGGCTTTGCCAGCACGAATATCGGCACACCCGGCGTGTATTTCGCGCGCCAGGCGGCGGTGGACGCCTCGCTGCTGCGCATCGACGGCGATGTCCATGTCGTGCAGAACCCGAACCAGTCAATGTTCAATCCTTTCGCCTCATCCTCGACCAAGGATTTCAATCTGTGGTTCTTTGTCATCCAGGCGATCGTGATCTTCTGGACCTACAAGGCATGGCAGGGGACGCAGGGCTATTACAGCGCGGCGATCAATGCCCACGAGGCGCGCATGGGCAACGTGATCGGCAACTGGCGGATCATGTGCCAGAACATGATGGTGCTGATCATTCCCATCGCCGCCTATGCGGTGCTTTATGATCCGGCGGGCGCGGCAGGGCCGACCGGGCCGGAAACAACGTCTCTGGCCGGGCGGGTGACGGCGGAACTGGCGGCGCTGCCCAACGAGGCGATGCAGAACCAGTTGCGCACCACGGTGGTGCTCACGCAGATTCTGCCCTTGGGTCTGCTGGGTGCGTTTTCGGCGGTGATGCTGGCGGCCTTCATTGGCACCAATGGCACCTATATGCATTCCTGGGGATCGATTTTCATTCAAGACGTGCTGATGCCCTTCCGCCGCAAGAAGCGCGCACTCACGCCACGCGAACACGTGTGGATCCTTCGCTGGGCCATCGCAGGAGTCGGGATTTTCGCCTTTTTCTTCAGCCTTTTCTTCGAACAGAACGATGCCATCCTCATGTTCTTCGCCTTCACCGGCAATCTGTGGCTGGGCGGAGCCGGGGCGGTGATCGCGCTGGGCCTCTACTGGAACCGCGGCACCACGGCGGGGGCCTACACGGCGATTCTGACCGGCATCGTGCTGGCTTTGCTCGGGCAGTTTGCATGGAATTTCTTCCGCGAGGATTTCTTCCTGACGCGGGGATGGTTCAACGCGCAGTGGATGATGTTGTTCTCGATGCTGCTTTCGACCTTTTTGTATGTGGTGGTGTCGTTGGCCACCGGGCGCGGGCGCAGATACAATCTGGACCGCTTGCTGCACCGCGGCGAATATGCCACGGTGGATTCCACGAAGCTGGCGCGTGAGGGGACAACGGGCGGCGGCGTGTTGAAGCGCGGGTTCAGCTTCAAGCGCCTGATTGGCATCGACAAGGATTTCAGTTTTCTCGACACAATACTCTACTCATTTGTGACTTTGTGGACGTTTTTCTGGGGCGGCCTTTTCCTGCTCGGTGCACTGGCGCACTACACCGGTCTGATCGAACTGCCGGGCTGGATGAGATTCTGGCACATTTATGTGATAGCCGCAGCAGTGCTCGGGCTGGTGACGACAATCTGGTTCACCATCGGCGGGCTGGTCGACCTCAAAGACCTGCTGCACCGCCTCAAAACCACCGAGCGCCACGAGTTGGACGACGGCTCGGTGGTCGGCGAAAGGCTTGCCTTCGAGCAGGAGCAGGAGGAAATGGGCGCGGCCGATGAAAGTTCCGGCACCGCGCCGACGGATAAACCGGAAGCCTAACCCAAGTCCGAATCCCGGACGGAACCCCACACGATCATGCCAGCAAGAAAATCCACGAAGTCCAAAGTCGGAAGAGCGGCCGCAAAAACCGCCAGGTCCACCAGAGCGCGAAAGAGCGGAGCCAAGGCTGGAGCGGTGGAGCGCCCCACGGGCTCGGTGACGCTGCCGGCGGAGGTGGGCGAGGAGAAGATGGTGGTGGAACTGGCCCGGCGGTGGGGGGCCGATGCGATTCGCGACAGCGATGGCACCGAGCTTTCACCTGAGATGCTCGAGCTGGGGCTCGAGGTGTATTCGACGACCTGCCTGGTGCGCGCCGAGCAAGAGTATCCGCGCGAAAACCCACACCACCTGCCGCAGAAGTTTCTCATGTCCGACCGGGTGACGGCGACCGGCAAGACGCTGGTCATCGATCCGATGGCGGGGTTCTTCCGCCGCAAGTATGCCGTCGACACCCGGCCCGAGGCGCTGGAATATTGGGAGGTGATCAACCGCACCACCGGTGAAACCGTGCCGCGGCGGAAATGGAAGGTGGGCAAAAAGTCGGGTAAGGTGACCCTCAAGGGAGCGACCGCGCATCATGTGTACACCGTGAATTTCCTGGTGTTTCAAACCTGGGATACAACGTCGATGTACAACCACCTGACCAACCACTGGGACCGCCCGCCGGTGATCAGTGTCGATCCCTATCACAAGGAATGCTGGGATCATCTGATGCGTTTCTACGAGCAATACCTTGAATCGCGTCCGCAGACCGATGTGGTGCGCCTGACGACGCTGGCCTACCATTTTGCCGTCGACTCGGATCAGGAGGCGGTGGACAAGTTCCGCGATTGGACAGGATACCAGGACACGATCAGCCTGCCTGCGCTGGAGGATTTCCGCCGCAAGCACGGCTACCGGATGCGGGCGGAGGATTTTGTGGACGAGGGTTATTACAATGCGGCGTGCCGTGTGCCGACCAAGCGCTACCTGGCTTGGATGAAGTTCATTCATAAGTTTGTGGTGAAGTTCGGGCGGGCGCTGGTCGAGCGGGCGCACAAGGCAGGCAAGCGCACCGCGATTTTCTGGGGCGATCACTGGATTGGTGTCGAACCCTACCTGCCGGGATTCCTCAAAATGGGCATCGACATCCATGTCGGTGCGGCGGAGGACGGTGTGGCCCTGCGCCGCATCTCGGACACGCCAGGGGGCTTGGTCAAAGAGCTGCGGCTCTACCCTTACTTTTTTCCAGATGTGTTCTGCGAGGGTGGCGACCCGCTTGCCGAGTCAATGTCCAACTGGATCAAGATCCGCCGTGCGCTGATGCGCAAGCCGGTCGACCGCATTGGATATGGCGGCTATCTGAACCTGGCCCTCAAGTTCCCCGACTTCGTCGCTCATGTGGAGGAGCTTTGCCACGAGTTCCGCTTGTTCAAGGTGAATTCGGGCGGCGGCGAATCGGAGAAGGCCCCGGTCAAGGTGGCTGTGCTCAACGCGTGGGGGAATTGGAAACCGTGGATCAACAGCTTTGGCGCGCCGCAAAAGTTTCTCGTGAAGCGCCCCGACGTGATCCAGGTGGCGGGCACGAACCTGCTGGAGTGTCTGGCCGGACTGCCGGTGGAGGTGTGCTTCCTCAGCCTGGAGGATGTGGCGCGCAAGGGCATTCCCAAGGATGTGGATGTGATTGTCAACGACGGCGACGCGGAAACCGCGTGGAGCGGGGGACGCTGGTGGGCGGATCCCAAGGTGGCGGCGCGCGTGCGGGCGTTTGTGGATGCGGGAGGCGGATTCATCGGCTGCCGCGGGCCCACGGCATTCCAGCACCAGGGCCGCTATTTCCAACTCTCCGACGTGCTCGGCGTGGATCGCGAAACCGGGCGCACCCTGCAGTCCGCCCCGGTGCCGACGCGCCCCGTCGATTCGCATTTCATCACCGCGGATCTCGACGGCCCGGCGGATTTCGGCACCCGCGAAACCTTTGTCTATGTCACCGACCCCGGCGCGGACGTGCTGGCGGCGGAGGGCCTGCACGTGATGGC
>SLCJ01000171.1 GCA_007125835.1 Verrucomicrobiales bacterium
CGGGCGACGTGGTTGGGCACGAAATCGATCAGCACCTTGAATCCATGGCGGCGGCATCGCTCCAGCAGTTCGCGGAATTCCTCGAGGCGGCGGTTGGGCTCTTCGGCCAGGTCGGGGGCCACGTCGAAGTAGTCGCGGATGGCATAGGGGCTGCCGGCGATGCCCTTGAGGATGTCGGGCTCGTCCGCCGGGCGTCCGGGAAACGAGGTGCCGCTCGCGTGCTCGATCACCCCGGTGAGCCAGATGTGGGTGATGCCGAGGTCACGCAGCGAAGTGAGCGCCGCGTCATTGATGCCGCGGAACGTGCCCACCCCGTTGTCTTCCATTGTGCCATTGACCTTACGCGTCTCCTGGGTGTTCGAAAACAGCCGCACGAAGAGCTGGTAAATGGCGGGGCGTTCCGGTTCGGCGGCGGCGGGATAGGGAGCCAGGCAAGCGGCGGCGACCGCCGCGAGAATCAGCGAGCGAAAAAAGGAACGGCGGGACAAGGAGTAGGCGGAGCGAAACGGCATCGTGGCGAAGGGGGTGGGGTGGAAAATACGCGCGAGGCAGGATAGGCGGAGGGCGGCGAGAAAGAGAGGGGGGGCGAACAGACGCGTCAGTGGCCACCGCCCTGGATCGGCGCATCGGCGGCCGCCGCATCGGCGAGTCGCCCGGTCTCGGCATCGCGCCCGACAAGCAGGCAACTGAACGCCGCCACCACCATCGACACGCCGCCGAGGATGATGGCATTGATGCTTTCGCCACCGAGCAGATGACTGACCACCAATCCGAGTCCCAAGGCCGCCAGAATCTGTGGCAGCACGATGAAAAAATTGAACACCCCCATGTAGAATCCCATTTTCTCTCCGGGGATCACATTCGAGAGCATGGCGTAGGGCATCGAGAGGATGCTGGCCCAGGCGATGCCGACCAGCACCATCGCCACCATGAGCATGCCGGGTTGGGTGGCGAAAGCGGACGACGCGAGGCCGATGCCGCCGGCGGCGAGGCACACCAAGTGGATGTTGCGGGCGCTGAAGACCTTGACCAGGCCAAGCAGCCCGAAGGCGAAACCAAAGGCCACGAGATTATACGCCGAGAAACAAAGCCCTCCCCACTCCACCCCCTCGCGGAAGCGGTCGGCTTCGGTGAGTCGGTCCTGCATCGCGCGGGCTTGTTCGGCCACGGGCCCGCCCTCAGCAATAATCGCGGCGGTGGTGGTGTATACCGGATTGCGCAGTTCGCGCGGCGTCACCGTGTCGGGATCCCCATCACCGGCGGCGACTGCGGCATTCACCTGCTGGATGTATTCACCCAGATCGAGCTGCCTGGGCGGTTCTCCGGCCTCGATGGCCTCCTCGCCCCCGCGCGCCTCGATCAGCGCGCTCTTGATCGCCGCCACCACCCGCGCATGGCCTTCGCTTTCCACCGCCTCGGCAGGATCGTCGCCAAGAGGCTGGCCGCCGAACACCTTGCCCGCTGTGGCCGGAATAAAATAAATCCACATGCAGAACAGCGCGAACCATGTGAAAAACTGGACGATCGCCAACCGCCGCATGGTGTAGGGCATGTGGCGGATACCACGCCCCACCTCGACAAAAAAATGCAGCACGCCGCCCGACTCCTTCTGCATTTTCCGGAAGGCCTCCATGTCTTCCGGCGGATATTCCTTGGTTGTGACGATCGTGTAGAGCACCGCGCAGAAAAATACCACCGCGCCGATATAGAAGGCCACATGCACGGTGGCCGGCACGACGGTGGCGAGGCTGATCGGGATTTCCTCGTCGGCGGCTCCCAGCAGGATGATGTCCGGCGCGCCGCCACTCATGCCAACCAGATTCGTCAGCATCCACGGCATCGCCGACGCCAGCACCGCACCGCCGCCAATCAACACACTCTGCATGGCAAATCCCACTTTGCGCTGGTTCGGCGGCAGCTTGTCGCCGACAAATGCGCGGAACGGTTCCATCGTGATGTTGATCGAGGCGTCGAGGATCCACAGCAGGCCGGCCGCCACCCACAGCGTGGGCGAATTGGGCATGGCGATCAATGCCAGGGAGGCGAGGATCGCGCCGACCAGGAAATACGGACGGCGGCGGCCCAGGCGGTTCCATGTGCGGTCGCTCATGTAGCCGACAATCGGCTGCACGATCAACCCGGTCATTGGTGCGGCGAGCCACAGGATGGGAATGGTCTCGGGTGCCGCCCCGAGAAACTGGTAGATCGCCGACATGTTGGCCATTTGCAGGCCAAAGCCGAACTGAATGCCGAGGAATCCAAACGACATATTCCAAATCTGCCAGAACGAAAGCTGTGGTTTTTCCTTCATGAGGGATCGGGCGTTGGGTTTTCTGTAGGAACGCGTGGAAAGGCAAAGGGTGTCTTTGGCTTATGTCGGCGCGCCGGCCGGCGTTTACCCCGGATGCCGCCCGGTTTCCACCGAAAGCGCCAGCAGCGCGTCGCTCTCGGCCCGCAGCTCCGGGTCGGACATCATCTCAGCCACCGTCCACGGCAGCCGCGTCCGCCAGTTTGTCTCGTGGACCACGCCGGGAATGTTGAACCGCTCATGGCGCCCGTAGAGGTCGGTGATCATGAACGCGGCGTAGCGGCTCTGGCTGCGCAGCAAGGCGCCGATCAAACGCCATTTGATCGAGCGGTCGTAGGGCGGCCAGTCCTCCCCTTCCACCGGAATGTCAGCGAAGTCGCACAGCAGCCGCAGGTCGCGCTTCGCCTTCCAATGGTCGTCTTCATCCCCTCTTTCGCCCCGCGACTCCGCGCGAAACCGCTCCCACAGCGCCGCCATCGGCTCGTGGTCGTGCGTGCACACGGTGGTGAAACTGCACTCGGGATACTCGCTGCCGTGGATCACCCGGCCGTCGGGATGCACCTCCCAGTGGACGATCTTGAATCCGGGCACGCCCAGTTCGAGCAGGTGCGGGCGCACGTAATCGGGCACCACGCCGAGATCCTCGCCGATCACTTCCGCATCGCCCGCCGCCTCGATCACCAAGCGCAGGTAGCGGTCGCCATGGGCGAGGTTGGCGGCCTTGTGCTCTTCGGTGTCATCGGCATGTTTCTGAAAATGCGGCAGACGCCCGCCGGTGCGCACCGCCGCCTCGTCTTCGGTCAGCGGCAAGAACTCCGCATTGAGCTGTGGCCTCCACGGAAAACTGTAAATCCGGTAAAAGCCCAGCACATGATCGATCCGGAACACGTGGAACACATCGGTGAGTTTGTCGATGCGCCGGTTCCACCAGGTGAACCCGCTCTCGGCCATCTGCTCCCATTTGTAAAGCGGGATGCCCCAGTTCTGCCCCCATTTTTGAACGAAGGGATCGTCCTTGAAAATCCTCTCCGGTGGTGCGCCGCCGCTCCATTCGAGATCAAAATGCTCCGGTTCAAGGAAAACATCCGAGCTGTAGTAGCTGACACCGATCGGAATGTCCCCCATCAGCTTCACGCCGCGCTCGCCGGCATAGCGGCGCAGCGCGCGCCACTGTGAAAAAGCAACCCACTGGATGAATGCGTGCAAACCCATCTGCCGCGCCGTCGCCCCCTGCGTGCCCTCCTCGTCCAGCCGCTGCCGCAGCCACGTCCGCGCCTTCTCCGCCGTGTTGTATTCCTCGCTCCACAAATCCCAGGTCTCGCGCCCCCCTTCCCTGTCCATCAGTACGCGAAACAGACAATAATCCTCCAGCCAGGAGTCCTCCGCCTTGCGAAAATCCTCCAGCGGATGGCCCGGCTCCGCTCCCTCGCCCTCCAGATAAGCGGCGTAGGCCTCCTCGAGCAGGGTTCGCTTGGCGCGGC
>SLCJ01000323.1 GCA_007125835.1 Verrucomicrobiales bacterium
CATCCGTGTCGGAATTGCTCGGATCGGTGCCGATGTTGAATTCCTCAAGGTTGGTCAGGCCGTCGCTGTCCGGGTCGGCGTCCGGCCCGATGATGGCCGGGTCGGTCTCGCCGGGGAAGAAACCGGCGATCCAGGATTCGAAGTCGCGATCCACTTCGACGGCGAGGGTCTGCGTGCCCGGCTCATTCTCCCAATTGAGGCCGGTCATGGTATTGGTCATGTCGTCGGTCACGCCGGTGCGGGCACCGAGGATTTGGTTTGAGCCCCAGGTTGAACCATCATTTACCAACATGGCCATCATGCGAATGTCGGAGGTGCCGGCGGCTGCTCCTACCTGTCCGAGGTCGATTCGCAGTTCGATGCCGTCGGCATGCTCCTCAGGATCGCCATCCAGGTCGCTCCATACCACACGCGCTGCAGTGAGCGGGCCATCCGAGATTGTGGCGGAATCCGCCTGACCGGAATACGTGCGCACTCCGGTGGCGAAGTTGTAGCGGTTGACGAAGGCACCGGCTCCGCCACCGAAGACGCGAAAAGCCATGTTGGGGGTGAACCCTTCTTCGAACGTCATGCCTTCGGTATCCGAGCTACCGAAATTGTTGATTGTCCCTTCCTCCCCGCCACTGGTGATCAGATTGTTCGGGATGAATTCCATACCGCCGGGGCCGCCCGTGTCGAGGAAGAGGATAATGGCGTTGCCGTCGGCGCGCCCGCCGATGAAAATGGCCAGTTCGTCCCCGTCCTGAACGGCGTGGATGTTGGAAAGGTGGTTGTTTGCCCCCCAGTTTGAAGCTACCGTCTGAACGGCCAGCTCCTCATATCCTTCGCCGACATCCAAAGAGCCGTCGATGACGACCTGAGCGTGAGTAATACCGACGGCGGCGAAAGCGAGGGCTGAGGCAAGTGGGATTTTCATGGTTGGAATCCTTTCATTAGAGGAAACGTCTTCCTTTGTGCGGCAGTTTATCAAAAATGTCGCATATTGGGCAAGAAGATTCGGCGAGCGGCGGGCGTGGAGCCTGCGGTGGCGGGTGGAAAACTCTTGCACCGCCGGGGATGACGGGCGAACTTTGGCCTCACGCGTTCCTTCTCCTCTCCATTCCATGCCGAAAATGCCAGCATCGCAGAGCCCTGCAAAGAAGACGCGCCAAGCCAGGGGACGCAGGGCGGCGGAGGCGCGGCGCGTGGGTTCCACGGCGATGGAGGATTATCTGGAGCAGATTTTCCAATTGATTCAGGGCAAGGGGTATGCGCGGGTGGTGGACATTGCGGAGCGGCTTGGGATTTCGCAGGCTAG
Source organism: Verrucomicrobiales bacterium (assembly GCA_007125835.1). GTDB lineage: Bacteria > Verrucomicrobiota > Verrucomicrobiia > Verrucomicrobiales > SLCJ01 > SLCJ01. Next base: position 1,298 of record SLCJ01000323.1, read on the forward strand.
CGTGACCAACATGATCAAGCGGATGGACACCGAGGGGCTGGTGATTCACGAGAAATACCGGGGGCTGACCTTGAGTGAGCGCGGCGAGGAGGTGGCGCGTTACATTGTGCGGCGCCATGAGATTTTGAAGCGTCTGCTGGACATGTTCGGCATCGACGGGGAGACGGTGCATCGCGATGTGGAGGGCATGGAGCATCACATCAGTTCGCCGACGCTGAAGGCCCTGGACGGTTTGGTCAGACTTTTGGAATCGGAGCCCGAGTTGGTCGAGAGGGCGCGGCGCTTGTCGGAGGGGTGAGGCATCCAGTGGCGGGATGGGGCAAAAATGAATCAAACGGATTTCCGGCGTCGGCGGCGCTTGGTGCTCGAATGTAGAAACCATCATGAAAAAAGACACCTCATCTCGCTCTGGATTTTGTGCGTCGGCCGGGCTGGCTGCGCTGGCGTTCCTTGCAATCCCTTTGTCAACCGTCGCTTCGGCGGAGCCAGTGGCTGCGGCCGAAGCCGTCGGCGCAGAGGGCGATGTGCCGGTGCTGCGCATTCAGGAAACGGAGGAGGGCGGATTCCTGCAGACCTCAGTGCTTCGCTTTGAGGATGGGGATGGACGGCAGGTGGATCTTATCGGAGCGATTCACATTGCCGAGAGCGACTACTACCGCACCCTCAACGAGAGGTTTGAGGCGTATGATTCGGTGCTGTATGAAATGGTGAAGGATGATCCGACCCCGCAGGCGGACGAGGAGGAATCCGAAGAAGGCGAAGGTGATGCGGAGGGAGATGCGTCGGAAACAGGAGAAGGTGGCGGAGCGGGCGCGGCGGAGGACCCGCTGCTGCAACTTCTGGGTCCAGCTTATGAGTTGTTTTCGCGGCTTCTGGGTCTTGAATCACAGAAAACGGGGATTGATTACGAGGCGGAAAATTTCGTGCATGCGGACCTGACGCTCCGCGAATTTACCGCGCTGCAGCGGGAGTCGGGAGAGACTCTGATGTCGGCGGCGATGGAAGATGGGCCTGATCCGGATGCGATTGACCCGGCCGCCTTGCTTCGTGACTTGTTTTCGGGGCAGACCGCAGCGGTGCGGCGCACCTTTGCCGCCGTGATGAAAGACGTCGGCCTCGCCCGGGGCAGTCAGTCGCTGGAGGCGGATGGTTCGGTGTTGATTGGAGCGCGGAACGAGCGGGCGGTTGAGGTGCTGGAGGAGAGGCTCGCCGGGGGCGATGGGAAGGTGGCCATGTTCTATGGTGCGGCGCACCTGCCGGATTTTGTCTTCCGCCTGCGGAAGATGGGATTTGAGAAGACGGAAGTGGAGTGGCTTTCCGCCTGGAGCCTGGGTCAGAAACCCGGGGGCGTGACTTCGGTGGAGGCGGCCTCTGGCACGCCTCTACTGTGGCAGGTCAGTGGCGGGGTGCTCGAACAACCCGCCTGGCTCTTCGGGACCATTCACATCGGCCACGAGGACGTGATCAGGCTTCACGATGTGGTTGTCGAGGCGATGGATGGCTCAGCGGAACTGTGGACCGAGATCTCCATGGGCGAAGAGGCGCAGGCCGGGGCGGCGGCTCTTTTGGAGCGGGAGGGGGCAGGGCTGCGGGAGTCCATCGGCGATGAGCTTTTCGCGGAGCTGGAGACCGAGCTGGCGGCGATTCATCCCATGCTGCGGGCGTCCGCCTTCGAACGCATGGCTACCTGGGCGGTGGCCGTGAGTTTGCCCCTTCTTGGCGACCAGATGGCGGGCAACCTGTCTCTCGACGAACATCTCTGGAACCGCGGCGGCGAAATCGGTATGGAGAGAAAGGCGCTGGAGACGGTGGAGTCGCAGACCCGGGTGTTGCGGGAATTGGATGATGCCGAGCAGAATGCGCTGCTGCGGGTGTCGCTGACCCAGATGCGCGAGGCGAGGGAAGAGAGAGTGGGGCCGCTCGATGAGTTGCGTGAAATTTACCTCAGTGGCGATGCGGATGCCCTTTGGCAATTCGTGGCCGAGGATTTTGTGGCGGAAGAGGAAGAGGATGAAATGCTTGTTGAACTGGGCGAAAAATTGCTACATGGGCTGTTGAACGAGCGCGATGAACACATGGCTAAGATGCTGGACGAACAATTCCGGAGCGAGCCTGCGGTGCGGCGTTTTGTCGCCGTGGGCGCTGCCCACCTAGTCAATCCCGAGGGGGTTCCAGCACGTCTGCGCGCCCTTGGCTACGAGGTGGAGAGGGTGGAGGTGGCGGACTGACGGCCGCCAATACCCGGCAAAATACCCAACAAAGGTGTCGAAAGACTCGTTTTTTCCCTTGCCTCCGGGATGATTTCCCCGCATAAGTGCGCAGCGGAGCCGGGTGCCATCCCGCCACGGCCCTCCTCTCACGCATGAAACCGATCCAACACCTCGCCACGTTACCCAAGCGCCTCGCGCACACTTTTCTCGCGCTTTGCCTTGCGGCCCCCTGCATCCCCGCATTCGCGGAGGAACTCGAAGACACC
>SLCJ01000015.1 GCA_007125835.1 Verrucomicrobiales bacterium
CCGTCCGCTGACACGGTTCTGGAGCCTGGGGCGGTGATGGTTTTGATCGGCTCGCTTGAGGCGGAGGAGAAGTTTTTGGAGGTTTTTCGTCCCGGCGAGGTGCCGTTGCGAGCGGAGCGTGCGGAGGAGCCGTGATTCCGGACAAAGATGTAGCCAGAGCAGCTGGGAGAAGCGAGGGGGAACGTTTTTTCGGATTTTCCCGCCGGGCGGACTCTTCGGGATTGGCCCGGTGTTCCTGTCGACAGGGGAGCCACCGGCATGTTTTTTTGGGTGAAAGGTGGCTTGGGCTAAGCTATGATGGTCTCCCCCGGGTGGCGAACCGATTCGAGCCGGAGGGGGGGAAGCCCATGCCTGTCCAGACCCAACCAGAGACTACCGTTCTCGAATCCCCTCAGAGCGCGAGGGAAACGTCCGCGCCGTGGGAGGTGGTGGTGCATGATGATCCGGTGAACTACATGCATTATGTGGTGCTGGTTTTCCAGCGGGTGTTCGGGTATTCTAAGGAGAGGGCGACGCGTCTGATGCGCGAGGTGCACGAGCTGGGTGAATCGGTGGTTTGGACGGGGGCGAGGGAGAGGGCGGAACATTATGTGAGGCAGCTCCAAGGGTGTCAGTTGCGTGCGATTTTGCGCAGGGGGGAGGCTGGATCGTGAGGGTGGGCGTGCGTGAGGACGGGGGGGTGGTGCTTGATCGAGTGGCTCCGGTGGAGTGGGTGATGCTGCGTGAGCTGCCGGAGATTGCGGCGAGTGGGCGCGGGGTGGCGCTTGATCCGCTGGGCAAGGAGGTTGACGAGACGACCGACTACGACGCGGCCTCCTTGAGGGAGGATTGGAGCCAATTCGTGGAGCCGGAGCTGCGGAGCCATTTTGCCGGGCAGGTGGCGTTGCTGGCCGGCGATCTGGAGGCGGCCGAGACGATGGATGCATCGGATGATCCGGAGAGTTTGATTGGTGATGGCGATGGAGAGGAGCGTGGGGACGGAAAGCCGCAGAGGTGGATGCGGATTGTGATCCCGGCGGATCATGTGGAGCCGTGGTATGGGGCTTTGAATCAGGCGCGGCTGGCGCTGGAGGCTTCCGAGCGTCTGGGCCCTGCTTTGGAATTGATCGAGGAATTGGCCGAAATGGATCCGCGGAGGCGGCGTCTCGCCGTGTTGTTCCTGTTTTATGGTGGGGTGCAGGAGGCGCTCTTGGGGAGAATGCTCGGGATGTCGGGGGAGTAGCTGCGGAATGATCGGGCGAATTGCTTTCTTTCTTTTTCAGGTTCCAGTGCAACTTGGCGCTTGCCTGTGGTCCTATGCCGTCTAAGGGTAGGGGCAATGAACGAAGATTTGGCGAAACTGCTCGAGACCGGAAAAATTACCAAACCTCAAGTTGAACCATTGTCCTCGTTGCTTCCCGGGGCGTTCTGCCTGCACGCCACGTTTGGGGCGGGAAAGGTTTCCTCGTGGGATACGCTGGCGGCGAAGGTGTTGATTGACTTCGAGGGGAAGCCCGCGCATCCGATGGGGTTGAACATCGCGATCCGCACGCTCAAGCCGCTTTTGGCCGAGCATGTGCTGGCGCAGTGGCTGGAGGATCCGGAGGGGATGCGGTGCATGGCGGCGGAGGATGTGGTGGCGTTTGTGGGTGCGGTGTTGCACGGGGTCGGCGGCGAGATGTCGTTTGACGAGTTCGAGGGGGTGGTCAAAGGGCGGATCGTGGCGGAGGCGGATTATAAGAAGTGGTGGGATGGCGCAAAGCGTCTGTTGCGAGGGCACCGCGAGTTTGTGATTCCGGCCAAGCGCAATCAGCCAATGATGCTGCGTGAGACGAATCTCACGGCGGAGGAGCAACTGATTGAGGATTTTGATTTGGCGCGCGATTTGAAGCAGAAGGCGAGGCTGCTCCAGGACATGAAGAACCAGTCCGGACTGTTTGCGGGGAATCCGGCGCAGCTTGTTCCGGTGGTTGAGAATGCGGGGGTGGTGGCGATGAAGAGCCAGCGCTTGCAGCCTGCGGCGGCAATAGAACTGATGCTGGCGCGTGACCAGCTTGTCGAGGCGGTGGAGGGCTTGGAGCCGGTGGCGGGGCAGCCTACGTTCGCAGATTTGATCCGCACCGAGAGCGGACACTTGGCGGATGCGGTGCGCGGAGCGGGAGTGGCGGGTGCGCGTGCGGTGACGCGGGCGTTGCCGGAGGCCTTTGGCGTGGAGTGGCCGCGGCGTGCGTTGGAAATTCTTTCCGGTGGTTGCGGGCCGCGCGCCTTCGCCGAACTGGCGACGATTCTTCTTGCCGACGAAGCGGGGCGGCCTCTGCTGGAGGAATTTCTGCGTCGGGGGTTGGCATCGCGTTCGCTGGATGTGGATGCTCTGACCTGGCTTTGCAAAGAGCGCGCCGGTGATGCGGCTCCTTTCTTCGGTCCCGAGGCGGGGCTCGCGGTACTCGAGGGGGCGGAGAGGGTGTTTTCGCGCACCGAGTCCACCCGCGGCAACAAGCTGATGGACCTGCTTCAATCGGATGCGACGCTGGTCGCCGACATGCTCGAGGGTGCGCCGCCATCCACCGTGCGCTCGTTTGCCCGGCGTCTTATGGGTTCGCCCGCTCTTGACGACTTGTCGAGGCGCTCGCTGCTGGCGCGGGTGATCAAGAAGCATCCCGATGCCCAGGCCTTGGTCGAGCAAGGTGGGGGCGAGTCCCAGGAGGAACCTGTGGAAACCCTTCTGGTCTCGGAAGCGAGCCTGGTCCGCCGCAAGGCCGAATTGCAGGATTTGATGCAGCGGCAGATCCCCGACAACACGCGGGACATTTCCATCGCCCGCGAATACGGTGATTTGCGCGAGAATTTCGAATACAAATCGGCCAAGCAGATGCAGGCGGTGTTGATGCGGCGGAAAGAGGAGATTGAGGGCGAGCTGGAGCGTGCCAAAGTGGTGGATCTCTCGGCCCCGGATACCTCGGTGGTTTCGCTTGGCACGGTGGTCGTCCTGGAGCACGACGAAGGCAGCCGCAGCGAAGTCACGCTTCTCGGGGCTTGGGACGGCGACCCTGAGCGCCACATTCTTTCCTATCTCTCCGCCAAAGGGCAGGTCCTGCTGGGCCGCGCTGTCGGCGAGGAAGTGGTTCTACCCGGCGAGTCCGGTGAGGGCCTGAAAGCGCGGATTGTCTCGATCCGTGCGGCGGGAACTCCCGTTCCAGCCTGAGAGAGCCCCGAAACCTACCGGAAATACACCCCCTTTCCCAAAAAAACAGAAAATACCACGAAACAAGCATTGCCATTTCAGGCAAAAAACCTTAAATCATCTGAAACAAACTCATGACAGACTGCACCATTACCGACATCAGGGCCCGTGAAATTCTCGATTCGCGCGGCAATCCAACCATCGAGGCCGAAGTCTTCCTCCTGGGCGGGGGTGTGGGCAGGGCACTGGTTCCCAGCGGGGCCAGCACCGGCGAACACGAGGCAGTGGAATTGCGTGACGGCGACAAGAAGCGCTACCTTGGCAAGGGCGTGACCAAAGCCGTGGCCGCAGTGCACGAAAAAATCGCACCCGAACTTCTCGGCGAGGATGCCACGGACCAGGCGGGCATCGACCGCATGATGATTTCCATTGATGGCACGCCGAACAAGGCCAAGCTCGGAGCCAACGCGATTCTCGCCGTTTCGCTGGCGGTGGCGCGGGCTGCTGCCTCGCAGCTCGGGCAGCCGCTCTACAAATACATCGGCGGACCCAATGCCAAGGTGCTGCCGGTGCCGATGATGAACATCATCAATGGCGGTGC
>SLCJ01000309.1 GCA_007125835.1 Verrucomicrobiales bacterium
CGGCGACGTGTCGAAACTGCGCATGGACGAAGAAGTGCTCTCAGGCCTGCTCGCCCCGGCGCGATAGCAAGCAATCAGGTAGACCATTCGATTGAAATGCCCCCTGCTTCGATGAAAAGCTGGCTGCCAAGATCAATTGCGTGCCGTTCGCCTGTGGGAGATGGCGAGATTTCAGGTGGGCGGCGGTGGACGGGGTGCCACCGATTTTTCTTGACCGCTGCCTTCGTCTATGAACAATGAATTTATGTTCGCCGTGTCCTTCAACCTCCAAACCCCCTCTCGCCCCCACCGCGCGACATGCGATTACCCTCCTATTACTTGAATTCCGCCACATCTCTGATTTTATTAGCTGTTCTCTGGTCCGCTGCCTCTGCGACCGCCCCATTGCACGGTTCCACCGAAGTCATTCATGTCGATTCGGCCGCTGTCGGCAGCGGCGATGGCACCAGTTGGAACGACGCCATGACCGACCTGCGGCTGGCTCTGGATGGCGCCCAGGCCGGCGATGAGGTTTGGGTGGCCCGCGGGACTTACCACCCTTCGCCGGGCACGAATCGTGCGGATACCTTCACGATTCACCATGGGATCACTGTGCTGGGTGGCTTTGAGCCGGGGATGGACGACCCGCTGCAACGGCGGATCCACCTGGAGGAGAACCGCACGGTTCTTTCCGGGAACATCGGCAACCAGGGGCACAATGCCGACAACCTCTTTCACGTTGTTACGGTGGCGGCGTTCAGCGGCACGCTGATTCTCGACGGCTTCGTCATCCGCGACGGCCACCGCAGCGCGACCGTGGCCGAGGAGGCGTCGGCGGGTGTGCAGGGCGGCGCGGGCCTCGCGGTGGAGCCCGGTGGCGGCCAGTTGATTGTCCGGAACAGCAGTTTTCGCGATAACATCGCGCGCGGGCGCTCTGGAACTTCCAACGGCGAGGAGGGAGTCACCGTCCTCGGGGGCGCGGTGTTTGCGCCTGTCGCGACGCGCTTCGAGGACTGTCTTTTTTTCGGCAATGAGGCGCGGGGTGGAAATGGCGCGAATTCCGGATCGGTGAACTTTTCAGGCGCGGCCGGCGGCCATGCCCGCGGCGGGGCGGTGTGGACCATTTCCGGAGAGTTCAAGCGCTGCTACTTCGAGTGGAACCGGGCGTTCGGCGGCACCGGTGGCGCGGGCCGCACGGGAAATAATGGTTCGAGCCCGAGTGCCTCGGGCCAGATTGGCACCGGCGGCGGTAGCGGCGGCGACGCCTGGGGCGGTGCGATCATCGCGACGGCCGGCTACGTGAGGGAAACCTACTTTCACGGCAACCATGCGCGGGCCGGTGCCGGCGGGCCGGGCCGTCGCGGCGGACACGGTGCCGCGGGAAACAATGGCTCGGATGGCTCCGACGGCTTTACCGACAGCGGCGGGGCGGGCGGGACGGGCGGACCCGGCGGGGCCGGGCGCGCGGGCGGCCACGGCGGCCCGAGTGGCAGCTCGCGAGGCGGAGCATTCCATGGTTTGATGGATCTTGGCGCACAGCCGATCGAGGACTGTGTGTTTGTCGGCAATACCGTGTCGTCGGCTCCCGGCGGAGCGGGTGGCAATGGCGGCAACCGCGGCAAAGGGGGGGATGGCGGCAACGGCGGCAACTCGACTTTCGGCAATGGGGGCAGGGGAGGAAATGGCGGCAGCACGGGCGCATCGGGCAGCGGCGGCAACGGCGGGGCGTCCGGCGGTGCCATCGGTGGTGCGGTGTATTTCGCCGACGCCCGATTCAAGCTGGTGAATGAAAGCACCTTCGCCCACAATCGAGTCCACGACCGTGGCGGGGGCGGGGCGCGCGGCATTGAGGGGCAGTTTGCCGGCACCGGGAGTGGCGGCAGCGGCGGCACCTCGACCTTCGGTTCGAATGGAGCGAACGGTTCGGCTGGCCCGATCGATCCCGGCGGTTCGGCTGGTGCGGTCGGGGCGCCAGGCGCGCGCGCCGGCGCTGCGGTGTATGCCTTGGAGTTCGAGCCGGGAAGCCAGGTGCAGACCTTCAATTCCATGTACTGGAAGAATTTTGTGATCACCGGCCCCGGCCACTTCGGGGGCGCCCTGCCTGGCGCTTCGAGCGGCACCAACTTTACGAGCGACGTTCTCCTGCCGGGCCTCGGGGGGGATTCCTTGACCAGCGTTTTCCATGGATTTGTCCGCGAGCCGTGGTCCGGCAGCGATTGGGACCAGTCACCCGACAACAACGACTACGGCGACCTGCGGCGCCGGGTCGGCGCGGTGGGGGCCAACGCGGGCGAGAATGCGGATTCCTTCCAGACTGCGAACTCGACCGATCTTGCCGGACACCCCCGCATCCTCAACGGCACCATCAGCCTCGGGGCCTACGAACTGGAAGTGACAACGTTTGAAACGGATCATCCGTCGCTTTTTCAGCTGCAGAACGCCAACGGCGACGAATTCAACAATTTCGAGCACTACATGCTGGCCAACGATCCCGAACAAGCCCTCGACCGGTCAAAGTTGGGCGTGATGACTGTCACCGAAGGCCAGGCGAAGGTCAACTTCCGCCGCCGCCCGAATGCGATTGACGGCGTGGAGCACTACGAGGGCTCGACCGACCTCGTGACCTGGCGTGTTCTTGAGGTCGGGTTGGATTACACCGAGACCAGCACATTCACCGGCGTCGCCATCGAGGACGTGGAGATGACCATCCTCGTCGATCCCGCACCGCAATGGTACTGGCGGCGGGCAATCGGGCGGCCGTGAACCGTCGACAGGTCAAGGTGCTCCCCGGGTCGGGCTACGTCCTCCCCTCTCTACCAAACCCTTTCTACCAAACCCTTTCTACCAAACCCTTTCGATCAAGCGCGTGACAAATCCGGGTTTCCGCTCTTCGGTGGTGGCGGTTTTGACCGCCGGGGCTGCAGCCGGTCTCTCTGCCGCGGCGGCAGTTTCGTCGGTGGAGCGAGCGCGTTCGGAGTCGACGAGGCGGGCGCTGGTGATGATGATGTCGCGGGTGGGGACGTCGTTGCCGTCGGTGGACGTGCGGGCGAGGGCATCGACCCATTCCATGCCGCCGATCACCTGGCCGAAGACGGTGTGTGAGCCGTCGAGGGCGGGCAGCGGGCGCACCGCGATGTAGAATTGCGAGCCGTTGGATTCGCGGGTGGGGTTGACGCGGTCGCCCAGGCGGGCCATGGCCACCGATCCGCGTTGGTGCGGCAGGTTGATTTCGGCGGGCAGGGTGTATCCGGGGCCGCCCACACCCCACACGGCACGCGCGCGGGTGTCGCGGCTGCGCGGGTCGCCCGCTTGAATGAGCTGGTTGGAGAGGACGCGATGCACGCGCATGCCGTCGTAATATCCGTTGCGCACGAGTTTGCGGAAATTTTCGGCGTGGGCCGGGGCCGCTTCGTCGTCGAGCGCGATGAGGATAGTTCCCTCGGAGTCGCCGCGGCGGATGGTGAATTCGACATCACGGCCCTGGCCGCGGCGGAATACGCCGGTGGCTCCGCGCGCCAGCGAGCCTGTGCTATCGGCCACTTGTCCGGCAATTTGGCGCGTGGATTCGGCGGTGGCGTCCCAGCCTCTCTTAAGCGACTGGCAGGAAGGGGACAGCGCGAGCGCGATGGCGGCCAGGGTGAGGACGGGCAGGGTGTGTGCGGCGGATCTTTTCATAACAGCGGGAATCAGGTCGGTGCCACGGAGGGGCCGGGCGCGATGGCGCGGACCTCCACGGATATGGGTTCACCCGATTCGGTGCTTTGGCAATGCAAATCGGTGCC
>SLCJ01000119.1 GCA_007125835.1 Verrucomicrobiales bacterium
ATCTCTTACACCGAGATCATCGTCCTGCGCAAAAACTGGCCCGACTTCAAGAAAAGCGACCTCATCGAAGCCGTGGCCCAATTCCAGCGGCGGCGCCGCCGCTTCGGCAGTGTCGATCCAGCCCCCTCAGCACCATGAACAAGCCCTTCTACGTCACCACCGCCATCGACTACACCAACGGCAGCCCCCACATCGGCCACGCCTACGAAAAGATATTGGCCGACACCATCACCCGCTACCAGCGCCTGTCCGGGCGGGAGGCGTATTTCCTCACCGGTGTCGATCAGCACGGCCAGAAGGTCCAGCAGTCAGCCGAGAAACAAGGACGCGATCCCGCCGAGTATGCCGACACCATCGCCGGCGAGTTCATTGCGCTGTGGGACAAACTCAACGTCCGCTACGACGGCTGGGCCGCCACCACCGACCCCCGCCACAAGGCCTGTGTGCAGAAGGCCCTGCAACATCTCCACGACGCCGGCCAGCTCTACAAAAAAGCCCACCGCGGATTTTACTCCGTGCGCCAGGAGCAGTTCCTCACCGACAAAGAGCGCCAGCCCGATGGCAACTTTGGCCCCGAATGGGGCGAAGTGGTCGAGCTTGAGGAGGAAAATTGGTATTTCAAACTCAGCGAACACGTCGCCTGGCTCAGGAGCTTCGCCGCTTCCCACGAAAGCTGCGTCATCCCCGCCTTCCGCCGCCAAGAACTGCTCAACGCCCTCGACAAGGCCGAGGGGGCCGACCTCTGCATCTCTCGCCCGCGCACCCGCCTGCAATGGGGCATCCCCCTGCCCTTCGATCCCGAGTTCGTCAACTACGTCTGGTTCGACGCCCTCATGAACTACATCTCCTTCGCAGGATACCTCGCCGACGAGAATACCAACCTGCCGAGATTCGAGGATCTCTGGCCCGCCGATGCCCAGATCATCGGCAAGGACATTCTGGTGCCGCCGCACGGCGTCTACTGGCTGATCATGCTCCACGCCCTCGGCATCCCCGACGACAAAATGCCCGTGCTGCTCGTCCACGGATGGTGGAACATCCGCAGCAGCAGCGGCCAGAGCGAGAAAATGTCCAAGTCATTGGGCAATGTGATCGATCCGGCCGCCCTCACCGCCACCTTCGGCCCCGACGCCGTGCGCTACTACCTGATGCGCGACATCGCCACCGGCCAGGATGCCGACTTCATCCCCGACCGCCTCGCATCCCGCTATCAAACCGACCTCGGCAACGACCTCGGCAACCTCGCCAACCGCACGCTCAACATGATCGGCCGCTACCGCTCCGCCAGCGTGCCCGAAGCAGGCCCCGAAAACGAAGACGACACCGCCCTGCGCCAAACCGCCGCCACCACCTTGGAAGCCTACCGCTCCGCGATGGACAATTTCCTCCCCCACCTCGCCCTCGAGGCAGTGTGGAAATGGGTTGCCCAATGCAATCAATACGCCGAGCGCCGAGCGCCCTGGACCCTCGCCAAGGATCCCGCGAAAGGCGCCGAACTCGACACCGTGCTCCACCACCTGGCCGAGTCGCTCGCCCACATCGCTCTGCTCGTCTCTCCCGTGATCCCGGGCTCGGCATCCGGCCTGATGGACCAGCTCCAACTCACCCCCGCCCAACGGGCCACCACACTCACCAATCTGCAATGGGGCATCCTCCCCCCCGGCCACACCACCGGCAAGCCATCCCCCCTGTTCCCGCGCATCGATCTCGATGCGCAACAGCAGCCCGAATAGCCCCGGCAACACGGGAAGTCGCGCTGCAACTCAGGGCCCGGTTCGTGCCGCTCAATCCTCCATCTCACGGATCCAGAAATCCATCGTCTTCGCCGACTCGGCCTCCTCGCCTATCTCCCGCCAGGAAAAAACAGTCGTCAATCCGGGAACCGGCCGGAAACCGCACGACCTCCAGAACCCGTCCAAGGGGCGAAATCCCTGCGGACGCCTGGGATCATCCGCATCCCTCCGCACGGCACAGAACGCGCTCAAGGCAGCTCCCCGGCGTCGCGAGGCGGCGAGCCTCTCCTCCATGAACCGTCGTCCGATCCCCTGCCCCCTCCAAGGCCGCCGCAGCACGCTCTCACCAAAATAGAACACGCCCTCAGGGTCACAACCCCGGGCGGCGAAGGCAGACATCATACTCTCCCCCTCGGCACGGAGCGGCAGAGCCGTAGCGGCGCCCACGATCCTGCCACCATGCCGCGCCAGCACGACCACCGAATCCGGTGAGTTGGCATAGGTCCGCAGGTAATCTTCCTCATAGGCAAGATCTCCCTCATACAGGTACGGCCATTCGCGAAACACCTCGATCCGCAACGAAGCCAGTTCGGCCAGATACGGTTCCACATCCTCACACAAAAACACATCGATCTCGCTATGGGAAACGCTCATCTGCCAAGCATCGGCCCGCAGTCCGCATTTTCAAACTGCTGTTTCGCTCTGCCGTGCCCCGCCCTGCTCACGCTCTCACCGAAATAGTATTCTCTTTGCTCCTGTGCCGCACCGACCCGAAGGTAATGGCACGCCGCCGCGAAGGGGCCCCGGCCAGGCCGCCTCCACACCCCCCATACACCGACTCGCCCAGCCTCGAACCGAATCCATGTCCGTCCTGCCCGCCCACATCAACCGGACCCGCCCCTCACCCCATTTTTTCGCCCTGTGGCGCATTGCGCTGGGCGCGGTCTTCGCATTGTATGGATGTGCGATCCTCGCCACGGCACGCGAGAGCATCGGCACGACCCCGGCGGCCGCGCTTCTGATCGGCGGCTTTGCCATGGTGTGCGGCTGGCGGCGCACCGCTCTCCTGGCTCTCGTTCCAGCCATGATCTTTTTCCACCGCGGCGGGTCGCCCCACATGGCGGGGCTTGTCCTCGCTCTCACCGTCATTCTCCTTGCCGCCCTGCCTCACGCTGGCGAGCCATGGGCCTTCACGAAACGCCACTCCAAAAAGCAAGATCCGCCTTGGCGCATGCCCTGGCAGATCTGGCTCGCCGCCCGCGTTCTGGCCCTGCTTGCCCTGACGTTGGCCATGATTGCCGCCTCGATGTGCGAAACCTTCCTGCCCGGTGTGCTGTGGCTTATTCTCCTTCATGTCGTGCTCATTGCCTGGCTCATCCCCTGGGCACCGACCCGCGCCCTTGCCATGGCCTCGGCCGCCGCACTCCCGGTGCTGTGTTTCGCCGCAGGCCTCCTCCCCGCCTTCGAAACAGCATGGCTGTTCTTCCTGCTTACATTTGCCCTCAGCCCGCACTTTCCCACGCCGGCTGTGGCTCAGGAGCGCATCGTCTTCTTCGACAATTCATGCGGACTCTGCACGCGAACCGTGCGATTCTGCCTCGCCGAAGACGCCTTCGGCCACCTGAAATTCGCACCTCTCGACGGCGAGACCGCCCGCGCTCTAGCGGCCAGCCACCCCCTTCTCGATCCCGAGAACCCGGAGCGTCCGGATTCCCTGATCGTTCGGGTCGTCCACGATGGCAAACACCCCGATGACACTCTTTCCCGATCCGCCGCCGCCCGCGAAATCGCCCGCTCGCTGGGAGGATGGTGGCAGCTCCTCAACCTGGTCATCCGGCCTATCCCCCGCAACTGGGCCGACCGGTTCTACGACACCATCGCCGCCAATCGCCGCACGATTTGCCCCCTCGACAAGGCAAAGGAAACATCCCTTCAATCCCTCCACCCGCACCGCTTCCTACCGTGATCCTTCCCTCCATCCACCACCTCGCCGCAAACCTTGCCCGCCGCAAATCATGCCCGCAAA
>SLCJ01000372.1 GCA_007125835.1 Verrucomicrobiales bacterium
ACAACCCTGCTTAGGAATCGAGGATTTGGTGAGGACAAGAGAATGGTCCAGAAATTCGTGGTGGCGCGCCGCATGAAATCTGTGGAAATCCGGCAAGAATCCGCGTCATTTGGCCGTTTCCGGGGTTGAAAGGGATTGAGATGGCAGTCTGCCGCTCGAAATCAACTGCCGTGCCCACCCCGAAACGTCGCACATTATGAGACATACGCTTAGCAAACTACCCAGGCTCGTGGCCATAAGCGCCCTGATGGCCCTGATCGTGCCTTCTGTGGTGGCCTATACGCCCAGCTTCCTCAATACCAAAGGCGAGAGCACTCAGGATATTCCACTGGGCCCGATCATGGGGGTTGGCCGGATGACCTTCAACGAGTCTCAGATGGAGGTCGTGGATGTCTATGCGGGTGGCCCTGGAGCCAGCGCCGGGCTGCTTGTCGGAGACATCGTGACAGGTGTGAATGGCAATGAGTTCGTGACGTATCGGCGCAGCAATTCCACCGGCGGCGAGGGTGCCCCGGAGGACATCGGTCGCGCCATCCTCGCCGCGCAGGCCGGGGGTGACCCCGTGGTGCTCAACCTTCGCGGCAAAGACGATGTCACGCTTGCGCTGCCGCCTTTGCCCGACTTCATCCGAGGCTACCCCACAGCCGACTGCGAGCGCACACAGATGCAGATCCGCGCCAATGCCGAATGGCTCGCCGAAAGACAAAGACCCAATGGGTCCTGGGCGCGCGACTATGCCACCGCATTCGCCGGTCTGGCGCTGCTTGCCACGGGCGATGACAAATACCTGCCGCACATCCAGCGCACCGCCGGGCTTTTCAATACCAACTATGACCTCGGCGGATCGCCGACCACCGAGGGGCTTCTGAACGAGCCCGGCAGTAACTGGGACATCCCCGCCGCCGGCATCTTTCTTGCCGAATACATTCTCGCCACGGGCGATACACGCGTCGCCCGCGCACTGCGCCACAACTGCGAGCGCATGTATGCCCGGCTCTGCCAGAGAACCGGACGCCTCGGGCACGGAACGACCTACCTCCCCTACGATGGCAAAGGCCTCGTGATGCCCAATGTCCACTCTCACGTGATGTGGTCGCTGGCTGACCACGCCGGATACCCCATTGACCCGGCAGGCTGGGCGCTTTCCTGGAAATCCGTCGAAGCAGCCATTCGCAACAACGCCGTGGGCTACAACTTTTCCGCCCCCGGTGGATATCAGGGCGGCGGACGCACCGGCCTCATGGTCACCGCCTTCGGCCTGCGCGGCACCTCCAACACCACCGCACGCAATCTGGGCCGCTGGCTCGGCGAGCACTACCGCGAGTTCCCCGACGCCCACGCCATGACCACCACCGGCCTGGTCATGGGCCTCTGCGGGTTGCGCAATGCCAACGAGCGCGACTGGCGCAACGCTATGGACTACAAACGCTGGATGTGGGCTCTCGCCACACCTGACGATCCGTCCGTGCGCTCATTCTATTTTCCCAGCAAGAGCAATATCGGCGGCGATAGCTACCTCAATATGGAGCTGTCGGGGGTGTGGATGACCCTCCTCTCGCTGGCCGCCTACCGCGACGACACCCTGTGGATCTTCGGCAACCGCGAGAAGGGCTGGCTCACCGGCCGCGAAGTCGCCTCGATCAACGACGGCACCGAACGCCTCCCGCGGGCCGGAATCCGCCCCGAATCCATCCCCGGGCTCGACGACGCCGTCAATCCCGCCACCCAGCACGTGCGCACCATCCGCAATCGGGAAGGGCGCGCCATCCAAGCCCGCATTGTCAATGCCGATTCCGAAATGGTCGTGCTCGAAAACCCCGGAGATAATCGCATCTTCAATGTCCGCCTGGACAGCCTCTCCTTGGAGGACCAGGAAGCAATCCGCCGCGATTTCGATCTGTAGTTTGCTCCTGCCAGTCCGTGACTGCGAGCGCTCTTCACTGACTTTCATTTTACGCTTGCCGTTTTTGAATTTCAGGATATTCTGAAATTCGTGAACAAGGATGCTTCGGAATCGCTGCAAAAGGCGAAAGATGATTTTGTCGGTCAGTGGGGAGCCATGGGCTCGTCCTGGGGGATCAACCGTACCATGGCGCAAATCCATGCCCTGCTGTTGGTTTCCGCCGAGCCCCTGTCGACCGACCAGATTATGGAAGATTTGCGGATTTCCCGCGGCAACGCCAACACCAACCTGCGAGATCTCGTCGGCTGGGGGCTGATTCATTCGGTGATCCGCAAAGGCGAGCGCAAGGAGTTTTTCGCGGCGGAGAAGGATGTGTGGAAGATCTTCTGCACCATCGCTCGCGAGCGCAAACGCCGCGAAGTCACGCCGGCGATGGAGGTGTTGCAGCGTTGTGCGGCGGAGTCCAAGGACGACAAGTCACAGGAGGGGCGGGACTTCCACCGTCAAATGAACGACCTGCTTGAGTTCATGAGGATGGGCGAGCGGGTGCTCGACCACATTGCCTCCTCCGAAGAGAGCCGCGTGCTGAAATTCGCAGCGCGGTTTCTCTCCTAGACGCCGTAAATTACCTTTTCGCCACCAGGTCATACCCCCGCCAGCCGCTGATTTTGACCTCGGCGAATTCCCCGACCGGCAAACCCTCGTCGACAAACACCGTGCCATCGATCTCCGGAGCGTCCCACTCGGTGCGGGCGATCCCCAGGGACTCCACCAGCACCCTCCGGGACTGCCCCAACTGCTCCTCGTTCAGCTCCGCTGCGATCCTCTGCAGCAGTGCCATGGCGGAATTGCGCCGCCGTTTGCGCGTGCTGGGGTGAACCCGGTCCTCCATTTTGTAGGCGCGTGTGCCCTCCTCACGTGAATACTCGAACACGCCGGCGCGTTCGAACCGTGAATCCTCAATGAAGGCCAGCAGCTCCTCGAAATCCTCTTCCTTCTCGCCGGGGAAGCCGACGATGAATGTCGTGCGGATGCCGAGTCCGGGAATGCCCGCCCGCATGCGCGCGAGCAGGCCGCGGATGTAAGCTCCATCGGTTTCGCGCCGCATGAGACCGAGCATGCGGTCGGAAATATGTTGCAGCGGGATGTCCACATAGCGGGCCACCTTGCGGCATTCCGCGATGGTCTGGATCAACTCATCACTCCAGTGCGCGGGGTGGGTGTAGAGCAGGCGGATCCAAAAATCGCCCTCGATCCCGTCCAGCTCGCGCAACAGGGAAGCTAGCGATTCGCCCCGCTGCGAATCCACCGGGCTGCGCGGATTGGGTCGCCGGTCTGTCCAGCGGTCCATGCCGAAATATGTGGTGTCCTGCGAGATCAGGTTGATCTCCCGGCACCCGGCTTCGACCAACGCGCGCGCCTCGCGCACCACGCTCTCCTGCGTGCGGCTGCGGTGCCGCCCCCTGATTTTTGGAATGATGCAGAAACTGCACGGATGGTTGCAACCCTCCGCAATCTTGATGTAGGCGCTGTGGCGCGGTGTCAGCCGGAATCGCGGGGTGTCGTAATCGGGAATGTAACGCGGCGTGGCGGTCACGTGGTTTTCCGGCCCGCCGCCGTTCTCTCCCGCGCGCTCCCGGGCCAGAAGGCCCTCAATCACGGGAGCCACGCGGGTGATTTGGTCCAGGCCGATAAACGCATCCACTTCCGGCATCAGACCGGGCAGCTCTTTGGAAAAGCGCTGGGACAAACAACCGGCCACAATCAACTTCTGCCGCGCCCTCGGGCCACCCGCCGCCCGCGCATCTGCCGCATCGTGAATCGCGCCAATGCTTTCC
>SLCJ01000197.1 GCA_007125835.1 Verrucomicrobiales bacterium
CTCACCGCGGAGGTGCGGCGCGGCGACCTGGATATCGCAATCAATGAAACCGGAAACCTGAGGAGCGCGGACCAGGCGGTGGTGACCAACCGGGTGGAGGGGCGCACGACGATCCTTTGGATTGTCGAGGAGGGGGAAGTGGTGGAGGAGGGGGATTTGCTTGTGGAGCTGGATTCGAGCGATCTGGAGGAGCGTCTTGTCAATCGGGAGATCAATGTGCAGAACGCGGAAGCGGCTTACATTCGCGCGCAGCAGGAGCTGAAGGTGACCAAGAGCCGTACGCGCAGTGAGATTGCGGAGGCGGAGTTGGCGGCGCGTTTCGCCCGTCTTGATCTGGAGCAATATTCGGGCGAGGAGGGAGAATATGTCCAGGAGCGCGACCGGCTGCAATCGGAGATCGACATTGCGCGGGAGGAGATGCTTCGTGCGCGCCAGCGTCACGAGGATTCGCAGGGGCTGGCCGATCAGGAATTCATCACCTCGCTGGAGTTGGAGGGCGACCGGCTTGCCTACCAGCGCAGCCGTGTGAGCCTGCGTCTAGCCGAGGGGCGTCTGCAATTGCTGGAAGATTATTCCCACAACAGAAAGCTTGAGCAGCTGCGGAGCGATGTCGAGCGCGCGGACGAGCAGCTGGAGAGGGTCGTTATGCGGGCGCATTCTGATGTGGTGCAGGCGGAGGCGAATTACAAGGCCCGCGAGCAGGAATTCCAGCGGCAGCAGGAGGTGCAGGAGCATCTGCGGCGGCAGATTGAGTTGTGCCGAATCGTCGCGCCGGCATCAGGAATGGTGGTGTATGAAACCAGTGCCAATCCCGGCCGCAGGGGCAGCCGCGAACCATTGGAGGCCGGGCAGGACGTGCGCCAACGCCAGGAGCTGATTTTTCTTCCTTCTTCCGAAGGCATGGTAGCCGAGGTGCGGCTGCATGAGTCCGCTCTTCGCGATGTCGAAGTGGGAATGGAGGCCCGGGTGCGTGTGGATGCTCGTCCCGGCGAGGAGTTTTCCGGGCGGGTGCGCCGCATTGCGCCGCTGCCGGATGCGACCAGTGTATGGTTGAATCCCGACCTCACGGTTTACAGCACGGAGATCGAGGTGGCGGCCAGCGATCTGCGTACGGGAATGAGCTGCCGTGTGGAGGTGATTGTCGATGAATTGGAGGATGTATTGCAGGTGCCGATCCAGTCCGTGGTGCGGCATAACGGTGCACATGTGGCCTACGTGCTGGACTCCCGCGGTTCGCCTCAGCGCCGCCCCGTGCTGATCGGACGCGACAACAACCGCCAGATCGAGATTGTAAGTGGACTGGAGGAGGGAGAGCGAGTGCTGTTGGCACCGCCGCTTCCCGGAATGGATGACGAGGACAGTGAGGAGATGACGAGGGAAAACGGCGCGCCCTTGGCACCAGTGGAGGCGGGGGATGCGGTTTGAAGATGGAGATGGGCAGACCGTCGGCGTGGCGGCCGTGGAAGCTGGAGCGGCTGGCGGTGATGTGAGGGCACCCGTGGTGAGCCTCCGCGAAGTCACCCGCGTGTATCATCTCGGCGGGCAGGAAGTGCGGGCGCTGGCCGGGGTGGACCTCGACATCGCGGAAGGATCCTACTGGGCGGTGATGGGGCCCTCTGGCTCCGGGAAAAGCACGATGCTCAACGTCTTGGGTTGTCTGGACCGCCCGACATCGGGGCGTTACCACCTCGCGGGGCGCGACGTTTCGCGGTTGGATGACAATTCGTTGAGCGACATCCGCCTTTCCTACCTGGGATTCGTGTTTCAAAGCTTTAATCTCGTGCCACAACTCACGGTGCGGGAAAATATCGAGCTGCCGATGGGCTACCAGGGGGTGGAGCCGGCGGAGAGCGCGGAGCGTGCCGCCGGGCTTGCCGAATTGGTCGGGCTCGGGGAAAGGCTCGACCACCGTCCGACCCAGCTTTCCGGCGGCCAGCAGCAGCGTGTGGCCATTGCCCGGGCTCTGGCCAACGACCCGCGGGTGATTCTTGCCGATGAGCCCACGGGCAACCTTGATTCGGCAACGGGCCTGCAGATCATGGAGTTGTTGGCCGATTTGCACCGGCAGGGGCGCACGATCATCATCGTCACCCACGAGGATGAAATCGCCGCGTGGGCGGAGAAGCGCCTGCACATGCGGGACGGCAGGATCGACCGCATCGATTGAGGATCAATTCCGACAGAAACATGCCACAAATTTTTCGCCTGCTACGACTGGTGCGCCTCGGGATCAAAACCCTCTGGCTGCACAAGCTGCGTTCGTTGCTGACGATGCTGGGGGTGGTTTTCGGTGTGGGATCAGTCATTGCCATGCTGGCGGTGGGCACGGGGGCGAGCGAGGAGGCGCAGCGGCAGATTCTCGAACTGGGGAGCCGCAATATCATCCTGCAGTCCACCCAGCCGGTGGGCCAGCAGAGGGGGACCGAGAACGTGCGGATGAGCATTTATGGTCTCACCTACGACGACGAACTGAGGATTCGGGAAACGCTGCCAACTGTGGTGCGGACGGTGCCGGCCAAGCTCATCCCGGCCGAGGCCCGTGTGGGCGGGCGCGAGATGGAGCTGCGCCTTGTCGGCACGACGCCGGGATGGTTTGATCTGGTGCGACGCGATCTGATTGCCGGGCGGCTGCTGAACGACCGCGACACCCGTGCCCGCTCCAATGTCTGCGTGCTCACCGAGTCGGCGGCGCGGATGCTGCTGGCCACCGAGGAGCCGGTGGGCGGGCGGGTGAGAATCGGTTCCGGGCACTACGAGGTAGTTGGCGTGATACGGAGCGGCGGTGGCGGGGATTCAACAGGGGGTGTTCACGCCCCCGACACGGAGGCCGATGCTTACATTCCCCTTTCCACGGCACGCGAGCGGTTTGGCGACGTGGTGGTGCGGCACCGGGAGGGATCGAGTGAGCGCTCGATGGTCGAACTGCACCAGATCGTGGTCGAGGTGGATGAGATCGGAAATGTGGAAGCGACGGCCCAGGCGGTCGAGCGCATGCTGGAGATGTTTCATCCGCGCCGGGACTATCGGATCAGTGTGCCGCTGGCCCTGCTCCGGCAGGCCGAGGAGACGCAGCGCACATTCAACATCGTGTTGGGCTCGATAGCCGGCGTGAGCCTGCTGGTCGGCGGCATCGGCATTATGAACATTATGCTGGCGTCGGTGACCGAGCGCACGCGTGAGATCGGAATCCGCCGTGCGATAGGAGCCCGGCGCTCGCAGATCATCGGGCAGTTTCTGATTGAAACGGTGGTTCTTTCCTGCCTTGGCGGCTTGATTGGAATCCTGGTCGGCGTGTTGATTCCCGGGATGATTGAAATGGTAGCAGGCATGCCGACGACGGTGCCGCTGTATGCTGTCGTGCTGTCGCTGGGAATCAGCGTCGGTGTGGGGGTGGTGTTTGGGATTTATCCTGCGATCCGGGCGGCGCGGTTGGATCCGATTGTCGCGCTGCGGCATCAATGACCAGCCAAAGGGGCGGTTCGCTTTGTTAGGTTGCCGGGGTGCCGGGACTTTTCAGGGTTTGATGGCGATGGCGAGGATGGTGGACAATCCGGGTGGTGTGGTCGCCCGGTCGACCACGCCGGCCTCTGGCTCGTGGAAGCCGGCTTTGCGCAGGAAGGAAATCAGTTCGACTTCGGAGAAACCCGGCCAGACATCACCCTGGTGGACGCGAGTTTTTTCATCGTTGTGGTTGAGCAGGTCGAGAATGGCGACGCGCCC
>SLCJ01000378.1 GCA_007125835.1 Verrucomicrobiales bacterium
CATCGAGAATAGGGGGAACCAGCGGCAAGTCGACCGCCAGCACCAAAGCCCGCCGCACCCATCCGGCATCCACAGCAAGCGCCGCCCAGCCCAAGGCATCCAATCCCGAGGAACATCCATTCGAATACACCTGCCACGGACCGCGCACCCCAAGCTGGATCGATACCGCAGCCGCCACCTCACTGTGCAGGGTGTTTGACGCCGCGAATTTGCGCACCGGCCGGCGGCGCTTCCACTGGCCAAGCGCCTCGCCTGCATTGCCGCGGCTCGTTCCCGCGAAAATCCATGGCCCGGCCCGCTCGGACTCCGACCACCCCGCCTCCACCACCGCCTGACGCGCCGCCACAAGGGCCAGATTCGCCGCCGCACCATAACGTCTCCCCTTATCCACCAGGTGCCGATCATCGATCCAGCCCGCCAAAGCACCCTCCCCCCCTCCCGGCCAGGCGGCCCGGCAGCCCCGCGCCCAATCCGCATGCGGCCCCTCCGCCAACTCATCCAGCCGCTTCAACCCGCCAACACCAGCAGCCATCGCCGCCACACAGGCCTCCACCCCCACTCCCAAGGCACACCCCACACCCACGCCCGCAATCCCGGCGGGACGCTCCAAGCTCCTTACCCATGTGGCATTCTCTTCCAATCGCATCGCCCAACCATCCACGTGCCCGTGACCCCTTGCAAGCGCACTCGCACCACACCCCCCCTCTTCCTCTTCTACAGGTTCTCTACGCCCTCCCTATTCTCCTTGAACTCGACGCAGGCCGAATGCCATCCCGAAGGGATGCCAGACCGTAGCCGGGGGTTGAGCGCAGCGACACCCCCGGATCCCCCGATCACAAAATCGCATCCCGAGAGGGATGCCAGAATGCATCCAGCCTCTAAGCTGTAGTCTTGCCTGCCACGGCCCACCAAAAATGCGACTCGAACAGATACTCCTCATTGCCACGCACAGCCCCCCTCCCCGCATTGGTTCCATCTGCTTGATCCCCTCGTCGTGCGACGCCAGTGGTTGGTTTTGGTTCTCGATATTGATCATATCGGCTTCGCGGCGGCTTGCAATGGGGAAGTTCTCCGCGTTTCCACGATGCGGGGCGGGAGCAGGTCCTATCCGGGCAAGTGGACATTGAACTGCTTCCGTGTCATCGAACGCCTCTGACTGCGGCGGTTGAGCCATTTGTAAGGAAATCCAGGTATCCTTCCATATCTCCATACATACGGGGCTATATCAACCTTCGGGCGGGTGCGTTCCCAATCTCCATTTTGGGAGGCATGAACTGGGTGGTGCTTGCGAGCACCTCGGCGAGTCGCAGCTTGGTTTCAGCTATCGTGGATGTGGAGTGAAAATCGGCAGGCAGCAACTGCAGCGGGACCGATTCCAACCCGAAGGGTTGAGAGAACGTAGCCGGAGGTCGCAGACCTCCGGAATCAGGGGGAATGAAATGACACCCTGAAGGGGTGTCAGAGGCGGACAATGCAAGCCGGGGCACCAAAAGCCTCAGTGAATGTATCGCCGCAGTTTCAAGGCGTGTGAGCAGGGAGGCACTTCTGGCATCCCCTCGGGATGCGATAAATGCGGCCGGGGGGGTCCGGGGGTGTCGCTGCGCTCAACCCCCGGCTACGATCTGGCATCCCTTCGGGATGGCGGCTGGGTTGGCTGCCTCCGGTTTCGTGGGTGCAATGAAAATTTGGAAGGCATAATTTCGAGTCTTGACAATTCCCGCCAGAGTCTTGACAATTCCCGCCAACCCCATACTCCCTCCATGAAATACAATAGCCTGTTTGCCATCGCATGTCTTTGGACGCTTTCAGCGTGCAGTTCAACGACGTTGATTGAAACCACTTACGACTCGTCCACGAATGAACATTCCACGCGAGTCTACACCAAGTATTACGATGCAGGAGACTGGCTTGTTCCCGATCAATTGGGGGCAAGCGTAGTGGCCGACCACATGAAGAGACGGGTGCCTATCGTCTATGGCGCGCAGCGATCCATGGGGGCATTGGGGCCCGACGATTCATTCGCCCAGGCAAAAATCACAATCTACCTCTGGAACTTCACTGACTCCAGCAAAGAAGTGAGCGACATACAACTCACATCCGGCGGCCAGTCCTTGCAAATTGACAGAAAGCCAGTATCCGCCGCGCCAAGAAGCCGAACGCAAATCGACATGGGAGTGATCGATGTATTTGACAGCGCGAAAAACATCCGCGTCAACGTCATATACACAGTCAACGGAGAACGACTTGAGCAGTCTTTGAATCTGACAAGGCGAACCAGAGATGAGTTGAGGACTCTGTTCGGGCCGAATGGCAGACTTCCCTACCCATGGCATGCACGCCTGGGCGAGCTGCGGTAGCAAAAGCCTCATTGAATGTATCGCCCCAGCTTCAAGGCGTGTGAGCAGGAACGCACTTCTGGCATCCCCCCGGGATGCGATAAATGCGGCCGGGGGTTCCGGGGGTGTCGCTGCGCTCAACCCCCGGCTACGATCTGGCATCCTTTCGGGATAGCGGTTGGGTTGGCTGTCTCCGGTTTCGTGGGTGCAATGAAAATTTGGAAGGCATAATTTTGTGATTTGCATGGGCAAGGCCTCCGCCCTGACAACGTCACAAGGCATGTCACCCATGAAGCCCCCCTGAAGTCCGCGCTCCAAAGTTGCGTGGCGGCGGGGACTGCGGCATGGTTCGCATGGCCTCGCTTATCATTCGCCCGCGCGCACGCATTTTTCACGGTCACGACTGGGTGTATCAAACCGAGATCGAACGCACCATCGGCGACCCGGAGCCCGGCTCGGTCGTCACCCTCAAAGACCGGCGGCAACGCCCCCTCGGCACCGCCATCTACAACCCACAATCCGTAATCTGCGCACGCCGGATCTCCCGCCGCCGCGAATCCCTCGACCTCGACTTCTTCGCCCGTCGCCTTCGTCGCGCCCGCAACCTGCGCGAATCCCTCGGCATCGACCTCTCCCTCTGCCGTCTCGTCTGGTGCGAGGCCGACGGACTGCCCGGCGTCGTCGTCGACCTCTACGGCTCGCACGCCGTGATCCAGACCAATACCCTCGCCATGGATCTCGCACGCGAGACAATTTCCCGCGCCCTGGTCGCAGAAATCGGCGTCGAAACGGTGATCGAGCGCAACGACTCACCGTCCCGCAAGTCCGAGGGTCTGCCGATGCGCAGCGGTCTCCTGGTGGGCAGCGATCCGGGACCCGTCGCCATCCGCCCCGGCGGCATCGAATACCACCTCAACCTGCTCGACGGCCAGAAAACCGGTTTCTATCTCGACCAGGTCGATAATTTCGAAGCCGTTGCCAACCTTGCCAAAGGCGCCCGGGTCCTCGACTGCTTCTGCAACCAAGGCGGCTTCGCCCTTGCCTGCGCCAAAGCAGGTGCCGCCTCCGTACACGGCATCGACATTTCGACCGAAGCCATCGAAGCCGCCCGCGCCAACGCGACGCGAAACGGACTTCAAGCCACATTCGAGGTGGCCAATGCCTTCGACACCTTGCGCACACTCGCCGACTCCGGCGAACAACCCTACGACCTCATCATCCTCGATCCGCCGCCCTTCGCCCGCGCTCGTAAGAACGCAAACGAAGCCCTCCGCGGATACAAGGAGATCCACCTGCGTGCCCTCAAAATCCTCGCCCCGGGCGGAATCCTCGCCACCTACTGCTGCTCGCACCACATC
>SLCJ01000192.1 GCA_007125835.1 Verrucomicrobiales bacterium
ATGGCTCGCATTTCTCGATGACGACTGCGTGGCCGATCCACTGTGGCTCACGCCGCTGGTGCGGGCCGCCGAACAGAACGGGTGGGCCGCAGCCGGCGGGCCGAACCTGCCCCCACCCGACGATTCGGGTCTGCGGCGCGTGATCAACCGACTCCCGGGCAGCGCCTCGCCGGTCCTGCTCGACGACATTCATGCCGAACATGTGCCGGGTTGTAACCTACTGGTGCGGGCGAACGTGTTTCACTCCATAGGCGGATTCGATTCTCGATTTCACACCGCCGGCGATGATGTGGATTTCTGCTGGCGCTTGCTCGATGCCGGGCATCGCATCGGCTTCGAACCCGCCGCCTTTGTCTGGCACGAACGCCGGGCCACGCTGTCCGCATTTCTTCGCCAGCAATACAACTACGGCCTGGCCGAGGCCATGCTCGCCGACAAGTGGAACGGCCGCGGCGGACGCGACCGCACGGGCTGGAGCGGCACCGTCTACGATGGCCTGCCCAGATCCCATCGCGCCACGTTTCGCAATCCATCCGACGCCGACGCCTACCCGGTGGTCTATGATGCGGGGCCCGCCCCGCGCCCGCGCCCGGAGGCGGGCCGCATCGAACGCCTTGCGCACCGCTTGCTGTGCCTGGCGCAGCCATTTGCCAGGGCGCTGGGGCGCTGGAAAGGCGGCTTGCCGATGAGGATGCCCGCCGCCACGACTCGCCCCGCGCCGCCGCCGCGCCGAAGTGCCGAGGACGCCTTCTGGCACGACGAAGGACTGGACCGAACGCGCCTCCAGGAAATCCTGGTCGAGGCGGCGCGCGATCTTGGCTGCACCGTGACGCTCAACGACGGCTGGGACGATTGGGATGTGCGCTGGGAGGACGAAGGTGGTTCCGGTTCCGCTCTCTTTGTTACTGAATACACCGAAAAGAAAGGCCGCATGACTCGCATCCGCTACGCCGGCCACGCCACCGATCTTCGCCGACAAGTGCGCCGCACCGCCGCAGGCGAGGGGTTCGTGATCCAATGAGGATGGGGGAGTGGAAACCGCCCTCTCGATCACCCACGTACCGCCGTCCGGGATGCGACGCAATAACGGAACTTTCCGCTTGCCAGGTCGCAAAACAGGCCAATCCATAAGGTGCCGGGACCGACACGCAAGCTCGGTCGAGAGACCGGATCTCCCTTCCGGCACCGAAGCGCAAGCACAGAAAAAAACAATAACGCCCCAGAGGCGGTTCCGACCAGCGGTTCTATCCGCCATAGGAGCCGTCAACAGCGGAGCCCAGCCCTCCGGGCTGTTTAATTCCTAATTATGCCGCCGGCGGCATAACTCCCACAAAACCAGCCGGAGACTTAATTCTTCCGCTCGCTTAAAATATTTGCCAACATGCACACCGTGTGTATCTTGGGCTGGTGACGAGCAGGGACGTTATCGACAGACTCAAAGCTGATGGCTGGAATCTAGTCAACGTGCGTGGCTCCCACCATCAATACAAACACCCAGACGGTGGCGGAAGAGTGACTGTGCCTCACCCGAAGAAGGACTTACCCAAGGGAACTTTGAGGAGTATTTTTCGCCAAGCCGGCTGGGACTGGCCACCATAAGATCATGAGATTTCCCATCGTCATCCACAAAGACAAGGATTCGGACTACGGCGTGATTGTCCCCGATCTCCCTGGATGTTATTCGGCTGGAGATACAGCGGACGATGCTCTGTCAAAAGCGATTGAAGCTATCGAGTGCCACATTGAGGGATTGCTCGCCGATGGTGAGCCGGTTCCTGCCGCAAAGTCTTTAGAAGAGCATCAGCACAAGAGAGATTATGCTGGCGGTATCTGGGCGATGGTCAATGTCGATTTATCGAAGCTTTCAGGACAGGTGAGGAGAATCAACATTACGATGCCCGAGCGCATCTTGAGCCAGATTGATTCCTACGCCTCTAGCCATGGCGAGACGAGATCCGGATTGCTTGCGCACGCGGCACTTGAGTATATCAGCTCCCAAGGTAGATCATGAAGCGAACCCCAAAGATAGCTGGAACAAATCGCATCATGCAACCACTTGAAGCGGCGGTGTACGCTACGATATAATCTAGTTTGAACCCAAACCCCGAGAGAGCCTTCCCATACCCGCTTCCAGTGGTGCTTGTGCTTTCCGTTTAGCAGGAAAATGGAGAAAGTATGCCGAAAATCCCTGACGGCATTTGCTTCGGGGGAAGGCGACCAATGATCGCCTCCACCTTGCCGTGCTCTTGACCTAGCGATCTACGAAGTCGAAAGTAAACGAAAAATTGGAAGGCAAAGTTTGGCAGCCCCTGTGGATCAGGTCGCCGGTTTCAAGAAGTGCTGCCTCCAATGCGGCCGGTTCGAAGGCACACCCAGGAGCGAATTCTTTTGGGGGGTGATGCGAAATACTACCCCGAAAGGATTTCCGGGGTAGGTGTGGTTGTGTGACGTGGCTCATTCCTAGAGCCCTCCTGCGCATTCAAAAAGAAAAGGGTCCGGCTAAAAATCGTCAAAATCATCGAGGTCATCGGGGTCGTCTATGCCGTCGTCCCACTCGAGAATCCTAGGTTGGCGGGCTCGCTTTTTATTTTTCTTTTGTGGCTGGGGAGCTGCGGGGGTTGCATCGCTTCCCGGGAAAATGCCGACTTTTTCCAGCTTTTTCTTTTCGGCAGTGGTGGGTGGGCGGTCGAGCAGAAGGGTGGTGTCGTTGACGAGGGTGGAGGAATTTTTGAGGATACCGTGGGCGAGAAGAGTGGTGGTGCGATCGGGCAGGCCGATGGCAATGACGTCACGTTGGGTGTATTCGCGCCGAGCGGCGGCCCAACTTTGGATTTCGGACTGGACGTTGGCTGGCAGTGCGTCGCCGCAGGTTTCCCGCAGGGCGGTGAGGATGCTCTCGGCTCCGTTTTCGGGTTTGGCTTCGTGAAGATGTCTTTGGACGCTGGATTTGGTGATGCGGTAAAGGATGCCGGTTGTTTTCCCGGGCGCGATGTCTTCGCAGAAAGGGGCGAGGGTGGCACGGGCAAGCAGGTTGGGACCGAGAAAAACGATTTCGTAGTTTGGCTGGAGGATGACCCGGCCGGCGGCAGCGGATTCGATCTCAGGGTAAGTGGTGGTTTTACCAAGGATGTAGCGGCCGATGGGCGTAATGCGGATGAGCTGTTTGTTGTCCGTGGTGCGCCCGATTTCCACTCCGCCGAGGGGGAAAAGGCGACTGTGGAGAAAGCGCTCGACCCACGGGCGCGCGTGATCGCCAATGTCTTCGCCATAGATGGCCTGCAGGGTAAAGTATCCGAAGAAACTTGGGACAAAATGGTAGCAAACTCGCCCTTGGCCAACCGTTCGTTCAACCGGGTTGTGCTGTTCGAGGATGTGTTCGATGCAGGTGTTGATTTCGACCCAAGTGTTGTCGGGGATTTGGGCCCAGGCATCGACCATGGCTTGGGCCGCATTTACGAAATGTTCGGAGTCCCTATCGGTGCGGAATTCGCCGTAGTTGGCGACAAAATCCCATTGCACGGCATAGCCCCTTTCCATGCCGCGTCTGCGCAATGCCTCGATGACGCGTTTTTGTTGTTCTCTCGGCCCGGCTTTGAGGAAGTCGATGCCAGCCGCAGTTGCCTTGATGATTCCGGCGGCTGTGTATTCAAGGTGGTCGGTTAACAGGGCGAAGGATG
>SLCJ01000118.1 GCA_007125835.1 Verrucomicrobiales bacterium
CCGCCGGTCCACCACCCGTGAACACACGTGATACAGCCCGGATCGACCGGCTTGGGCAAGGGCTCTGGGCTTGCGCATGCCTGCACCATAACCCACCCGCACACTCTCTCAACATAAAAATCGGGGTTGGACCCGTATGCAATTTTGGATGACTTGTGAGAGGATGGGGATAGAGTTGGAACTTCATGCTTATTTTGAAAAACCTGCGCAAGGCGTATGCCGGTCGGACTCTCTTCGAGGGGGTGGACTTCACACTCAACTGGGGGGAGCGTGTAGCGCTTGTTGGCCCCAATGGCGCGGGGAAGAGCACGCTTTTTCGTTTGATCCAGGGGGTGGAGGAGGCGGATGAGGGGCGCATCGAACGGGATGAGTATGCGGTGATTGGATTTCTGGATCAGGAGGCGGGCGATCCTGGCGAGGAGACTGTGTTGGAGCTGGCGATGGGTATCGACGAGGAGATGGTGCAGATTCTGCGGACAATGCATTTGGCGGAGGCGTCGGGCGACACGGGGTCGGCGGCCTTTGCCGAGGCACAGGATCGGTTCAATGAGCGTCAGGGGTATCAGTTGGAGCCGAAAGCGAAGCGGGTTTTGTCCGGTCTGGGTTTTCGGGATGCTGATTTTCACCGTCCGGCGTGGGAGATGTCGGGCGGCTGGGTGATGCGGGCGCGCCTGGCGCGGCTGTTGGTTTTGGAGCCGGATTTACTGCTGCTCGACGAGCCGACAAACCATCTCGATCTGATGGCACTGCTGTGGTTCCAGCGTCACCTTCGCCAGTATTCCGGTGGGCTGCTGGTTATTTCGCACGACCGCGATTTTCTTGACGAGG
Source organism: Verrucomicrobiales bacterium (assembly GCA_007125835.1). Lineage (GTDB taxonomy): Bacteria > Verrucomicrobiota > Verrucomicrobiia > Verrucomicrobiales > SLCJ01 > SLCJ01. Next base: position 829 of record SLCJ01000118.1, read on the forward strand.
TGGCAGAGACGGTGGTGGAGATCGACGGGGGAGTGGTATCCGTGTATCAGGGGAATTACACGTCGTATCTCGGCCAACGGGACGAGAGGTATGAGCGCCGCTTGAGGGCGTGGCGCAATCAGCAAAAGGAGATTGAGCGTGTGCAGCGTTTCATAGACGAGTTTCGTTCGGTGGCATCGAAGGCGGCGCAGGTGCAGAGCCGCGTGCGCCAGTTGGAGAAGCTGGAGGTTCTGCCTAAGCCGCGTGCACCGCGCAAGGTGTTTTCGTTTCAGTTTCCGCAGCCGCCTCGGAGTATGAGGCGGGTGATCGAGCTGGAGGGCGTGCGCCAGGCGTATGGCGATCACGAGGTTTACCGAAACCTTGATTTCACGGTGGAGCGTGGCGATCGAATTGTTCTCGTGGGGCCGAATGGGGCCGGTAAGTCGACCTTATTGAAGATTCTCGCCGGGTTGGTGCCGATTCAGGCGGGAGAGCGGAGGGTGGGGAATGTGACCCGCATCGGCTATTTTTCGCAGCATCGCAGCGAGGGACTGGATCCGAACGGGACGGTGCTCGACGAGGTGATGACGGCTTCTCCGGAACTGCGTGAGGAGGAAGCCCGTTCGATTCTCGGTTCATTCCTTTTCCGACGTGCTGACGTGATGAAGAGGACATCGGTGCTGAGCGGCGGCGAGAAGAGCCGTCTGAACCTCGTCAAGTTTCTCGTCAACCCGCCGAATCTTCTGCTGATGGACGAACCGACCACACATCTCGATCTCCTTTCGGTTGAGGCCTTGATCGGGGCGCTCAGTCGTTTTGAAGGAAGTCTTGTGTTCATCTCCCACGATGTGCATTTTATTCGGGCGGTGGCGGAAACCACGGTGCATATCAGTGGTGCGGCACCGGTTCGCTATGCAGGCGGGTTCGACTATTTTCTGGAGAAGTCGGGCCTGCTTGATGATCGTGCTGCTGTGACGGCCGCCCAGGCCTTAGCTCCCGGGCGAAAGCAGGCCGACCGGCCGTCCTGACGTTGATCTGCGGGGTTGTTTTCCGGGATTGCGGACCGGGCCCTTCCGGCTAGGTTGGGCCATGATTTTGGAGATAATCACCCTTGGCGACCCGGTTCTCCGCCGCAAGTGCCCGCCTGTTGAAATCATTGACGGATCGGTAGCGCAGCTCGCCGCAGCCATGATAGAAACCATGCATGCCGCCGACGGCATCGGCCTTGCCGCGCCGCAGGTGGGCGTGAGCCTTCAGGTTGCTGTTGTGGATGTGCCGCCCATGGAGGGGGAGGCGGGGCTGTTCTGCCTTGATGGCGTGGACAAGGATCCGGCTGCTTTCATGCCGCTGGTGATGGTCAATCCGATCCTGGAAATGGGCACGGAGAAAGAGAGCCAGTCCGAGGGTTGCCTGAGCATCCCCGAGGTGCGCGGAAACGTGCTTCGCCCGTTTGCCGTGATCGCCCGCTACACAGCACTGGACGGTTCCCGGCACTTGCTGGAGTGCGACGGGCTGCTTGCGCGGGCGATCCAGCATGAAGTGGATCACCTCAACGGCATTCTTTTTATTGACCGCATGAGTGCGGCGGCGAAGCTGCGGATCCGCCGCGCGCTGCGCGACCTTGCCCGCGAGCCTGCCCGTTACCGCTACACGCCGGGGCCTGCGCAAGGCGGCTGACACACTCAGCCGGAAAAAAACAGGTGAAAGCCCGGGGCTTTGTCCGAGAGTATCTTGAACAGCTCCTGGCACTTCCAACCCACATCACTTCATGGCCAACACTCCTCCCAAACTCATCGTCACACTCCCGGACGGCGAAGTGCGCAAGTATGCGTTGCAGGTGGACAGCGTGCGAATGGGGCGCGCAGACGACAACACGGTGGTGATCGACGACCCGAGCCTGAGCGCGCACCATGCGGTGCTCCACCAAATGGGTGACCGTTACGAAATTCTTGACCTAGGTTCGACGAACGGCCTTGAGTTTCAGGGCGAGCGTATTATCAGCCGGCTGCTTGAGGACGGCGACGAATTGAAGATCGGAGCGGTGAGCCTGCAATTCATCGACCCGGATCACCCCCCCGCCATAGAATCGGAAGGTGATGCAGTGGTTGGGGTGGAGGAGGAGGGGGAAGAGGCGGCTGCCCCGCCGCCGCCGTCACCTCCGCCCGCATCTGATGTGGCTGAGGTCACACTTGACGCGACACCGGCTCCGGTAGCCGTACGCAAGACCGCAACTCAGCCACGGGGGCCGGTGCAGCTTGACAGCGAAGGCGGTGGATTTGTAGCCGGGGTGGTGCTCTTCCTCTTCACCCTGTTGGCTCCTGTTGTCGGGCTCCACGTGCGGCATTTTCAGGAAACCGGCGGCAACCTGATGATTCTCGATTTTCTGGAGGCCCGTTCGGGGGAAATGGTGGAAGAGAACGCGACGGATTCCGAGGGGCTTCCTCCGGAAAATGAAGTGGAGGACGAGAGTCCCTGACGCCAGCCGATTCGCCTGTCGATACACACCATGAAAGACGCCTGCTTTGATTTCCGTTTTCCTCATTTCCCAGTCCCGACGCCAAAGCTGCTTGCAATAAGCGCGCCATGAGCCTTATTGCCATTCAAGCCGCTCCCACTCCAAGAATACAGGTGCACCTCACTTTCACCGACCCGGCGGCTCCGTCCGCTGGAAACAACCCACAACAACCCATCCAAAGACATCCCTTATGGAAACCAACCGAAGAAAATTCATGAAAACCGGGGCACTCGCCGCAGGTGCCGCCTCGCTGCCGATCCTCGGCTCCGCCCAGGCCGGCACATCGTCCACCCTCAAAGTCGCGCTCGTTGGCTGCGGCGGGCGGGGCATTGAGGCCCTTCGCCAGGTGATGAGAAACCCAGGCATTGAAGTGGTTGCGCTGGCTGACGCCTTTGAGGGCGGCATCAACGCAGCCATGAACGCGATCAACAACACCGAGAAGGGTCAGGGCACTGCGGTGAATGTTCCGCAGGAAAGGCGGTTTGTCGGCCTGACGTCTTATAAGGGGGCAATTGACAGTTGCGACCTCGTGTTGCTTTGCTCGCCCCCTGTCTGGCGCCCGAATCATTTTTCCTATGCCGTCGAAAAGGGCGTTCACTCATTCATGGAAAAGCCGGTGGCATCGAATGCAGCCGGTGTGCGCCAGGTGTTGGATGCGGCCCGGGTGGCGAAGGAGAAGAACCTCAAGGTCAGCGTTGGTTTCCAGCGGCGCTTTGACCCGGTTTACCTCGAGACGTACCAGCGTGTGGCCGATGGCATGATTGGCGATGTGGTTGCCGCCCAGGTTCATTGGATGAGCGGCGGCGTCTGGGTGCGGGAAAGGCAGCCGGGCGAATCCGAGATGCATTTCCAGTGCCGGAACTGGTATTATTTCTACTGGAACAGCGGCGACGGGATTGCCGAGCAGCACATCCACAACATTGACATTGCCAACTGGTTCATCGGAGACACGCCCGAGCGGTCTTACGGGATCGGCTCTCGCAGTGTGAGAATCGGTCCGAATTACGGGGATATCTACGACGCTTTTGGAGTGGAATTTGTGTATGACAAGGGAATCACTGTCAACAGTTACTGGCGCCACCATCCGAATACGGCGAACCGTGTAGGCGAAACGATCCTCTGTGCAACGGGGAGAGCCCAGGCCGGGCGGATCTGGAATCGTGACGGCCAGGAGATTTGGCGCTACGAGGGAGAAAGGGTCAATCCGATGCAAGAGCAGCAGAACGAGCTGGTCAAGGCGATTCGGGAGAATGGCGAGATGGACATGGCTGAGCTTGGTGCCAAAAGCACCATGACCGCGATCCTCGGCCGGATGGCCGCCTACAGCGGTCAGAACGTGCCCATGAGCCGTGCTCTGGCGGCCAACGATGAAGGCCTTGTGCCCGAGGAGAGCTTTGAAGCCACGCCACCTGTATTGCCGGGGGACGACGGCCTCTATCCTACCCCCGTGCCCGGGGTATATGATCCCTTCAATCCGCTTGGCTGATCGAAGGTTTGCCGATTATTCTTGCCGCTGCAAAGCGGCATTCGAGCCCTTGCCCCCCGTCCCGTGGTTTTCCGCAGATGTGCGGAGCTGCGGACGGGGGCTTTTCGTTTCCTCGCTCTCATGAAAACAAGCCACATGGGGGGGGTGCCGCGCGGGAACGATCCTGGTGTTGGTGGCGGCGGGGGTGATGGGGTGGCGGCGCAGGTTTACATTGGCCGTGTTTTTTCGCCTTTTGGAGAGAAATTTGGTGTGCCGAGGCAGGCCCTTCCTGCGGGGGTTGCGGGTGGAGTCGAGCTTGTCGCGCCGTGGGGGCGAGTCGAGTGCTTGCGCGGACTTGAGGAGTTCTCCCATTTCTGGATTATATCGCTGGCGCATCTGATTTTGCCCGCAGATACGAAGCGCACGACCAACCGACCGCCGCGCCTGGGCGGCGGTGCGAGGACGGGGGTCTGGGGCTGCCGTTCACTTTTCCGTCCGAACCGGATTGGTCTGTCGCTCGTCCGGCTCTCCCGGATTGAGCCCATCGGCTCCGGGGCCGCGCGCATCCACTGCCTGGGAATCGATCTTGTTGACGGCACGCCGGTTCTCGACATCAAACCCTACCTTCCCTATGCCGATTGTGTTCCGGGTGCCGTCCCGGGCTATGCCGCCTCACCACCCGCCGCTGTCCTGATGCCGCAATGGAGTGACGAAGCGCTGCGTTCCCTTGAGGATTTGGAACTCGACCGCGACGAGTTTCGCCGATTGGTGGATACGGTGCTTTCCCACGACCCCCGTCCCGCCGGATCACGGCAGGAGCCGGGACGGCGACATGGCATCCTTTTGCACGGGGTGAACGTCCATTTCCATATTGAGGGCGACCTGGCCATCGTCTCCGGGCTCAGTGGCAGGAGCGGCCCGCTTTCCGGAACCAGTGATACGAAAGGTGGTTCAGCCGGAACTTGATGTCCTGAAAAGTGTGGCGATGCTGTCGAGCAGTCGAGCGGTTTCTTGCCAGGTGGCCTCGCCCAGGTCGCGGAAGCCCGCCTCGGGAGAGATCCAGGCGAGGAAGCCGGCGATAAGGAGAAGGTTTCCCAAATAGATCACGACCAGAGAGAAAAAGTAGCCGTTGATTTCGAGGTCGGACTGTCCGCGGCGGGACATCATGATGGTGAATGAAATGTGGAATGCCCAGCCAAGGCCTGCGGTGAAAAACAGGATTGGGTTGAAGTGAGGAACGTCGATGATCAGGCGGCTTGTGCCGAGGAGGCCAAGGGAAACGAGCAGCCAGAAGGGCACGATGTAGGGAGAGAGGGAAATGATCACGTTGTTCTTGTCGGTGAGCACATATCCGCCCCGGGCAGTGGCCTGGACCCTCCCGACCCTGGCTCCGCAGAGCAAGGCGGCGATGGCGTGGGTCCATTCGTGGCCAAGCACATACAGTCCGGTGGGACGCGGCAAGAGAAAGAATGCGGCGACCCACAGGGTTGCGCCGGTGACAAACAATCCCAGTTCCGGCGACTCGTAGACCGGAGAGCCGGCGTGCCCCTGAAGGAAGACCTGGAAAAATGCGACCGTGAAGACCCAGCACACCGGCAGCAAGGGGACCGCCAAGGCCATCTTGAACCAAGGCAGGGGGATCTCCCCTGAACCCCCGACACATGGCTCCGGCGATGCTTCGGCCCCGGAACGCACAAGGCGGACCAACTTGGGGTCGTTCCGGCCCCGTTTTTGTTCGCGCCTGCGTTGGCTCGATGTCGGTTTGCTTGGCATTGGCCAAGGAATCTACTCCGCATTCCCATCTAGGCGCAAGGAATTACGCCAAAGCAAAATATAAGCAATCGGCAGCGAAAGCGGTAGACGCCATCGAGGCACAGCCCATGGCGGTTCGTAGACCGGCCGGGCCGGGGGGCGGCCGGAAACTGGGTGAAGCGGTGTGCCGCTAGCGGGCGCTTAGGGTTCGAAAATCCCTTTGCGGTCGATTTCGAGGCGGTCTCCCGGCAGCAGCCTGGCTTCCTTGTCCTCGTTCCGCGTTAGGTCGAGTGTCCGTGGCTCCTGCCCATCGCGGTAGAGAAACACCCTGCGAATCTGCCCGAACCGTGCGGCACCGCCCACTGCCGAGAAGGCATCGAATGCCGTCATTCCCTCATAGTATTCGACGGGTCCCGGCCGGGTGGCGTGTCCGCCCACGGTGATTCTTCGTGCCACCGCCGGTTTGTCCACCAACACACTGACAGTAGCGCTGGTGAAAATCTCGGCATCGCGGTAGGCTTGGGCGATGCGGGTGGCGAGTTGGCCTTCGGTGAGTCCGGCGGCGGAAACACCGGCCTGGTTCAGATATGGCAGGCCGACCAAGCGTCCGTTTTGGTCAATCCGATATTGACCTGAAACGTTCTGGCTTTCCGAATCGGGCACACCGCGGATGGCGAGTTGAACCATGTCGCCCTCGCGGAGCACGGCCTGCGCGTTCACAGAGAGCGGGGCAAGGAGCCCCAGGACGAGAAAGACAAGAGCGGCTGTAAGATTCTTCATGGCAACGATGATTTTCCGGTTCTGGTCGGGAATGAGTGGGAGAGCTGCATCAGAATGCGTCCTCGCGCACCTCGACATCCTTTCGTGCGGCCGACTTCGCGACGGAGCTTGCGGGGTTCTGGGCCTTGGCATCGGCTACGCTTTGGCGGGCCTCATTGCGGTTCGCCGGGGCGTAGTAGGTGTAGTAGCTGGTGTAGTATTGGTATTGATTGTCGCTGCGGAGATCAACGTTGTTGAGCACAACGCCGAGCAGGTTGCCACCGACATTCTCAACGGCCTGGCGTACGCGCATCAGCATGTTGCGGGGCAGCTTGCGGTGCTGGACGATGACGACAGTGAGATCGACTTCGCTTGCGAGCACGGAAGCGTCGCTCACGCCGAGAATCGGTGGGGAGTCGAGCAGCACCAGATCGAAACGGCTTTTCACGTCGGCGATCAGCTCGGACATGCGGCGCGAGTTCAGGATTCCGGCAGCGTCGGACGGCAGAATACCCGAGGGCATGAAGTAGAGGTTATCCACAGGTGTTTGCAGGATCACATCTTCCAAGGCGAGCTCGGTGGTGAGGTAGTTTGTGAGACCCACGGAGTTGTTGATGTCGAAATAGGTGTGCAGCGTCGGGCGCCGAAGGTCGGCGTCGATCATGAGTGTGTTGTAACCGCCCTGGGCGCAAATGTACGCGAGGTTGAGCATGGTGGTGGACTTGCCCTCGCCCGCGCCGCCGGATACCATCGTGATTGAATTCGCATCGGCGGACTTGCGGTTGAACTCGATGTTTGTGCGCAGAATCCGGTAGGCTTCGGCATCGGGACTCAGGCCACTCTCGCGGTGGAGCAGGCCGACATGTTTCGGGATGACGGCGAGCACCGGCACACCGAGGTAGCGTTCGACATCCTCGATCGACTTGACGCTGGTGTCCATGAATTCGAGGAGGAAGGCGAGACCGAGGCCGAACACGAGGCCGAGTACTCCGCCGATGATCAAAACGAGTGGCTTATTTGGTGCCGCTGGCGAATTGGATGGGTGGGCCTCCTGCCACACGACGATGGGACGGCGCGGCATGGTGTGCTCGATTTTCTGCTTAAGGCTTTCGATAATCAGCGTTTTTTCAATGTCGCGCTGCATGTAGAATTCGTCACGCGCCTGCTGGTAGGTGACATATTTCATGTTGTCGTCGATAAAGGTCTCCTCCCGTCCCTCGGTTTGTTCACGGGCGACATTCAGTTTCGCCTCGGCCTGGGCGAGTTGGATATCGAGTGATCCGCGGAGGTCTGTCACGGCACCGGTGAGGATTCCCTTGATGCTGTCCAACTGGCTGCGGATGGCGAGTCTCGCGGGGTGCCTTTGGCCAAGCCCCTGTTCTTCCGCCTGGTTTTCTTGAAGGATCAGTTCGTTGAACTGGGGGTAGAAGCGTTTGATTGTCGGATCGTCGAGTCCGAGCATGCCCGCCTTTCGGATGAGATCGTCACCTTCGAGATTCTGAAGAGCGGCGATTTGCGCGCGAAGCGTTTCGATTTCCTGTTCGAGCTGGAAAACGCTTGTCCTGCTGCGGTCGAGGATGGCGGCTTCTCCGGTATCGACTTCATCTCCTCGCCCGCCTCCGCGGAGAAAGCGTCCGAGATCGACGATCCGTTGTTCCTGCATGTGCTTTTGCATGCGAACGCGCGCCTGGCGCACCCTTTCCTCTTGTTCGTTGAGTTGTTTGTCGAGCAGACCGAGAACCTGCTGGTTCTGCTGGTTGATTTCCTCTTCACGAACCTGACGGTAGGCCCGGTATACCTCGTTGGCGATTTCGGCGGGGCGAAGGCGTTCGGAATCCGAAACTCGGATCTCGATCAGGTCGGTTCCCCGGATCGGGCGGGTCCGTACCATACCCTGAAGGCGGCGGACCGCACTGAATTCGTCTGGCATGCCCCAACGATCGACGAGGTTCAGTTCGCGAACCACTTTTTCCAGTGCTTTGGCAGAAGTCATCACCTCGAACTGGGTCTGGATGAATTGGGTGGAGGCCATGGAACGCTCGCCGGGGGTCGCGGTGCCGCCATAGCCGAGGGGGCTGGTGCTCAGGCCCACGTTCTTCACTTCGACCAGCGCGGATGCCTCCCAGCGGGCCGGCATGATGTAGGTGATCGCGGCGGCGGTGAGGAACACGAGGAGCAGGCTCAGCAAGATGACGCCATAGCGGTTGCGCACCACCTGCCAGTAATCCATGGCCTGCAAGCCACCGCCTTGCTCGTTCTGTCCGTAATAAGCCTGATTGTAGGCCTGGTGTTGCTGATTCTGGTTCATGGGTCTTCGGGCGGGTGCCGGTTCGGGTGGGTGTGCCGGAGTGTTGTGCGCTGGGATGTGTGGCCTTGGGAAAAAAAAGCTCCCACGGGTTTGACCCCGAAGGAGCTTGAATGTTCAATTAATTTTCCGGTTGATCGGAACCCAGAAAAGTCCTTGGCAACCGGATGCAATCAACATCAGAAGCTCGCCGTTACGCCGACATTGACACGGTGGCGGTCAAAGTCGTTCGCCTCGCGGAACGAGTCGTTGAGATTGTAGGTGTAGGAGGCGCGAAGGGCGAGGGCTTCGGTGAGGGCATAGCTGGTGCCGATGGTGCCTTGGAAGATGTTCTCGGTGCCGGAGGCCGGGCCGCGGGTGAGATCCTGGTGGATGTAGACGAGCCCAGCGTAGGTGGCCAGCTTTTCGGTGTATTGGTAACGTGCATCCAGCGATGTGCGGTAGCTGTAGTTGTCGCCGGACGACTGGACCTGGGAGTCTTCGAAGGAGAGGCGGTTGGCCCAGCGGAGGCTCAGGGCTTCGTCGACCTGATGGTTGAGACCGGCTTCGACGAAAGGCTTGGTGCGGCTTCCGCGGGCGTCGAAATCAAAGAACTGTGCACCAGCCATGACCACGGCGTTGGTATTCTCGCTGAATGCATGGTCGATACCCACCAGAGCGTAGTGGCTCGTGGAATCGAGGCTTGAGTTGTCGTAATCGACCATGGCGTAACGGTATTCCGCGCGGAGGCCGGTGTTTTCGTTGAGGGCGTAGCGCACCAGTTGGTTGAACTGGTGGCGGATACGGTCTTCCGCCTGGGAGATGCCGTCGTTGTCGTAGAAGATGCCTTGGATGGTGTAGCCTGTGCTGGTGCTGAGGCGTTCGGTCCAGAGGTAATCCAGAGTGAGTGTGTTGTAAGCGAAGTAGTATTGGTCGTTGCGGCGGTTAAGCGACTCACCGAAGACATAGTTAGGCTCGAACTCGTAGCCGAAGTAGAATTTATTGTTCAGGCTGAGGCGGTCGGTGAGTGCATGGGCGAGGCTGATGCCGGCCCGCACGTTGTAGAGCGTGTCGTCGATTTCCGGAACCTGGTCGAAGTAGTGGAACACACTTCCGCTCACGCCGACGGTGGCTACGGTGCGATCAGTGGCATAGGCCCAATCGACGCCGGCACCGCCGCTGATGTAGAACGAGTCGACCTCATCGAAGCCGGAGTTGTTGATGTTGGTATCGTATCCGGCGTCGGCCGAAACACTGAAACTCACGGGCAGCGAGAACGGGGTTGTGGTTTCCGGAGCGATGCTCAGGAGACCTTGAGCGGAGGCAAGACCGCCAAAGGCGACGAGCGTAGCAAGTGAGAGGCTGGTTTTCATATTCATGGATGGGAGGGATTGGGCGTGAGAGAAGATTGTTGTTCGGCTATGAGTGGGTCAGATTTTGATAGGCCATTCTACCGGGTGTCCATCAGAGACCCCTGAAGCCGTTTTCGGGGAAAATGAAGCCGTTATCGGGAATAATCGGCTCTGGGTCGGCGGGAGTGGCGGGCGGCACTGGGCGCGGGAAGGGCGGGCGCGGACGCGGGGGCACCACCGGAGGCGGCACGATTTCAACGGGCGGCTGTTCGAACACCGGGGGAAGCTCAAAGATGGCGTTGGAACCGGAGAAGGCGGGAACCTGCGGATTCAGGATAAAGGAATTGATGAGGGCGGGGCCAAACCCGGCATAGCGGGAGGAGAGGATGTGCAAGGGGACGAGGCCGACCGGCGCGGGCTCGACGACTTCCACCTTGCCGACGGGCTGTTTGCCGCGTTGGATCGGGGTTTTGCCGCGAACGACAACCGGATTTTTGCCCGGGGCCGCGCTCACGTAAGCTGCACGCACGACGGAAACGATTTGCTCGCGGGCCTTGGGATTGGCGACGAGGGCGCACTCGATGAGCAGGGGCGTTTGATCGGGGACAACGCGGATGGCGGCATCGAGAATGGCGGAAGTCAGTTCGGCATCGGCGTCGGAGCCGCGGATGGCGGCCTTGACGATCTCGCACGCCTGCTCCGGATGCTGGTAGATGTGCTCGGCGGCAATCACCGGCGCACTCGATGGATTGGCGGCAGCTTCGGCGGCGACGGTTTTGGCGATGTTGGCGTCTTCCGCAGCCGGGGCGATGGCGGCAAGCGCGAGGAAAGGAATTGCAATGCCTGCGACGATGGCCTGAATTCGGAAAGTTTTCATTTTGGTATTTTGGAGTTGTGGTTCGCGGATGGAGCGGGCAGCGGGAATCGAACCCGCATGATCAGCTTGGAAGGCTGGGGCTTTACCATTAAGCTATGCCCGCATTCGTCCTCCGATCATATTACAAGCATGGATAAGGCGGTGGCAAGGGTTTTTTTTCGATAATTTCGCCTGTTTCGCCATTTTTCCCGTTTGACACGAGAAAAAATCAGCAAAAATCCGTTTGTGGGCTGTTTCGCTCTTTGCTTTTGGCTGCGGGATGCTTATCATGGGAGCAACAACCATCAATCATTTATGGAAAGAACGCTCCTCGTGCGGGTTTTGATTTTCGGCATCGCGTTGACTGTTTTTATTCTCGCTCACTCGCACTTTTCGGGCATTGAGGACGAGACCTCGCAGGCTGGGGCGCTGATGATTCTGTATTTGCTGGGAGGGGCGATCCTGGCGACGATGGCGGCGGCCTTCTTCATTCCGGTGATCAGCGACCGGATGGGGCAGTTTATTTATTCGGCGCCGGAGGAGATCAAGCCTGACGCGGGCTCGAAAGCGAGGGCGCTTGTGGCGCAGGGCGACTATGAGGGGGCGGTTCGGGAGTATCTGAATCTGGCGCGGGAGAATCCGGATGATCGGCTGCCGGTGGTGGAGGCGATGCGGCTTGCCCGCGAGCGTCTGGAGGATGTGCCGCAGGCGGTTCAGATTGTGCGCGAGGCCTTGGAGCGTCCCTGGCCTGAGGACGACGCCGCTTTTTTCCTGTTTCGGCTTGTGGAAATGCACGATGAGGATTTGAACGACCGCAGCACAGCCAAGGGCATTCTTGAACAAGTGATCGAGTCCCTGCCCGAGACGCGGCATGCCGCCAACGCCCGCCACAAGCTGAATGAGTGGGAGGCGGCGGGGGCCGCGCCGAAAGCCTGAACCACTGCGGTTTGACGGGAATGCCGCCCGATAGGATCAGCGGCTCTTCTCCATACCCGCCGCCAACGTGTGACGCAAGATGGGAGGATCTGTCGGCACGTGGTTGGGCAAGCACCCGGCGGCCTGGATTGCCGCGGGAATTTTTGCGACCCTTCGGGTTCCTCCCCCGGTGGTGGCGGGTCCGGCGGTGATGGTGGTCTCGCTGGCCGGGGCGATGGTCCTGTTGTGGCTCGCTGGCAGGTTCCGCGAGTCGACGGGCCGGTTCGGTGCCTTGGTTTTCGCAGCCGCACTGTTTGGTGGAGTTTTTCTCGGCTCCCTGCGGTTGGAAACGAGTGGCTTTCTGCTGCGGGGGGAACCACCCGTGCCCGGGACCCACCTACGGGAAGAAGCGCGGATCCTGCGCGCCCACAATCCGCCGCCGGGCGTGGAGATGCGAGCGCGATCCGACCTCCGCCTCGACTGTGGTCACAGGATTCGCCTGGTGCTGCCGGAGGGCGAGATGTCGGCCCTGCCAGGCACTGCCATTCTGGCCGAGGGCCGCTTACGCGAGCCCCGC
>SLCJ01000349.1 GCA_007125835.1 Verrucomicrobiales bacterium
TTGGGGCATTCAGGACCTGGTCCTGAAAATTTTTGAAGTTGAGTTGCGGATTCTGGTGGGTTGAGGGTTTCGATTGGTTTTTTGTGCGGGCGCCGTATCCTTGGGACGATGAAATACCGCGTGATTTCTGTGGGCAAGCCTTCGCTGGCGTATGCGAAGACCGGGGTCGAGGAATACCTCAAGCGGCTGAAGAGGTACGCCTCGGTCGAGTGGATTTCCGTGCGCGAAACCGGTGATTCTGCGGCCAATTCGCGGCGCCAGTTAGAGCGGGTGGGCACCGACCCGATTCTCCTACTCGACGAAAAAGGCGAGCTGCTTGGCACTCGCGAGATGGCGGACCGCTTGGGGCAGAAACGAGATCAGGGGCAAACCCGGCTTTCGATTCTCATTGGCGGGGCGGATGGGCATGGCGACGAAGTTCGCTCCCGCGCCTGGCAAACCTGGGCCCTCGGTCGCATCACCCTCCAACACGAACTCGCGCTGCTCGTGTGGTGCGAACAACTCTACCGCATCCACACGCTGTGGGCCGGCTCACCCTATCACCGAGAAGGGTGAGCCGGCCCCTCTTCTTCCACATCCACCCGCCCTGCCATTTGCCTCGACGCCCATCTCATGGCACCTTCCCCGCTCAAGCGGAGGGGCCGTTCCGGCACACAAACGCCGCCCCACGGTTCTCCGCCAGTGCTCTCTCCCATGACCGTTCCCGCAAGCCAAAATGCCGTCCAGAAGGAGCAGGATTTCATTGAAGCCCACCTCTTGATCGAAGATCGCCAGGAGCGGCTCGCCGCTCTCGCCGCCTGGGGGGCCCGGGCCCCGCTGCTGCCCGAGGACCTCCGCACACCGCCAAACCGCGTCCCGGGCTGTATCTCACGGGTCTGGGTGGATGCAATGCGCTCGGACGAGGGCCTCTTCCTGCCGCGCCTCGCCACCGACTCGCCCATGGTCGGCGGACTGGTGGGCGTCACCATCCGTCTGTTCGATGCGCTGTCTGTCGAATGTGCCGCCACTTTTCACCCAAGCTGGCCCGCCGCCCTCCGACTGGACCGCATGATCTCGCCCACCCGCCTCGAAGGCATCGCCGCCGTGGCCGCTTGGTGCCGGAAAACCGCACGTGCCCATGTGGATTGACGCCCACAATCACCTACAATCACCGCGCTTCGCGGCCTCCTCGCACGAACTGCTTGCCGCGATGCAAGCGTCGGGCGTCTCCGCCTGCGTCGCCAATGGCACGCATCCCACCGACTGGGAAAACGTTGCCGCGCTGGCCGGAAAACACCCAGACTCGGTTTTTCCTGCCTTCGGCGTGCATCCATGGCAAGCCGGAGAGCTGCCTGTCGACTGGCTGGAAAAGCTGCGGCACCATCTCGCAAGCCACCCGATGGCCGGTATCGGCGAGATCGGTCTCGACCTGTGGGTGGACGAGCCTCCGCTCCACATCCAGCTTCCCGTCTTCCGCAGCCAGTGGGAGCTCGCGGTGGAACTCAACCGCCCTCTCACTATCCACTGCCTCCGCGCCTGGAGCGAATTGCTCGACGAAATGGACCGCCTGCCTCCCCACCCCGGGCGCATCCTCATTCATGCTTTCGGCGGCCCACCCGATACCGCAGAGCGCCTGCTCGAAAACGGCTGCGTATTTTCGTTCAATGGGGCCTTTCTCGCGCGGCGGAAACGACGCCTCTTCGATTGGTGGCGGCTCTCGCCGAAAGAAACCCTGTTGGTCGAAAGCGACGCCCCAGACATGCTACCACCGCAAGCCTACCGCCACCCGTTCCCAAACGACTCCGCACTCCCGGATACGCCACCCAACCACCCCGCCAGCCTCGCCGCCTGCGCCACAGCCTTCGCCACCGCGCGCGGGCTTACCGCCGCCGAACTCGCCGCCATCACCAACGCCAATTTCCATCGGTGGTGGTTGGGCACCTGCGACGCGAACTCGCAGCACATCCACCACTCCACACCATGACCTCTGTCCGCGAATTCGCCGAGAGCGTGCTTTTCGCCACCACTCTGGAGGAAAAGCTAGCCCGCCCACCGCGCCACCTCACTTTGGAGGACACCGACCCGGGACCGCCCCTCGTACACGCCCCAGCGCTGCCCGGGCGCCCGCCCGACCTCATACCCCGCGCACACCACCACGCCGACGCCCGCGCCCGCTTTCCCGGCGACGCCGCCCTCATCGACGAGCGCCGCCGCGCCGTGCTGCTCCACTTCTTCGCCAACCACGAATTACTGGCCGTCGAATTGATGGCGCTGGCCCTGCTCAAATTTCCCGATGCTCCCCGGGCCTTCCGCCGCGGCGTCCTGCACACCCTCCACGAGGAACAAGAGCACACACGCTGGTATGCCAAGCGCATGGCCCAGTGCGGCCTGCGTTTCGGCGACCTCAGCGTCAGCCGCATGATATGGGACCAGATCGCACCGATGGAATCACCGCTCGATTTCGTCAGCCGCCTCTCCCTTACCTTCGAGCAAGCCAACCTCGACTTCGCCCACCACTACAGCCGCGTCCTCCGTGAAGCCGGCGATCCAGCCAGCGCCGCCATCCTTCACCGCATCTACCGCGACGAAATCGCCCACGTCGGCCACGGGCTCAAGTGGCTGCGCCGCTGGAAAGAGGAGAAACAATCCGACTGGGAAGCCTGGCGCGCCCGCCTCAAGCACCCGCTCTCACCGGTGCGCGCCAAAGGCAGCGTGCCCTTCAATGCCGAAGGCCGACGGCTCGCCGGTCTCGACGAATCCTTCATCCGCAAGCTGCGCCTTTTTCAACAATCGCGCGGACGCTCGCCCGACATCTGGTTCTTCAACCCCGCCGCCGAGGAAGAATGGGCAGCCGCCACCACCGGACGCCCCTGGCACGCTCCGAAAAAACTCAATCAGCTCGCCGCCGACCTCGAGGCCGCCTTCGCCCTCACCGCCTCGGAAGACGACATCGTCCTGCGCCGCCGCCCCCTCTCACCCACCCACCACCAGCGGCTTCTCGATGCCGGCATCACCCCGGCCGAATCCATACTCCTGCCCGATGGAAACGGCGCACCCCCGGCGGAAGCCATCTCCCCTCGCAAACCCCGCACCTTACGCCCCTGGGCCGACTCCCCCTCCGCCCGTGCCCTTGCCGGGTCGCTGCCGGAGTTCGCCTTCGCCGCCGCCACCTCCGACCCCCTTCTCTTTTCCAAAGCCCACATCGCCGACTGGCTGGCCGCCGCGCACGTTCCAGAAGCGCTCGCCAATCTCGATCCCGCACCGCCGACACGCTCCGCCCACACGCTGGAACAAGTCCACAGCCACCTCGCCGCCCTCGCCGCCTCGGGCCACGCGCGCGCTGTGATCAAACCGGCCCTCGCCGCCGCCGGGCGCGGCCAGGCACGCATCCCCACCTCCCTACTGACACCGGATAAAATCAAAGCTCTCAAACGCCTGCTGACCGCCGGCCCGCTTGTTGTCGAACCCTTTCTCGATGCCGCCGCCTCCTTCTCCTTGCAATTCGAAGCCCGCGAAAATCAAGTCCGTTACCTCGGCCTCGTCCTCCAGCAATGCGACTCCGTCGGCCGCTGGACTGCCTCCATCGCCCGGCCCAAACCCGCCTCGGCTCTCGATCCGACCCTCGCCGCCTTCCTCATGCGCGACTGCCTGCCGCGCCTCCACGACCAAA
>SLCJ01000303.1 GCA_007125835.1 Verrucomicrobiales bacterium
ACTAAGACCCCGGGAGAGGGCGAGGGCTCGGGAGAATTACAGGTAGTGCTTCTCCAGCCCATCGAAATCGAACTGAATGTCACGGCCACAGGCGAAATCGACGACCCCCGCGACAACTGGGATCAAAACCTGCCCGGCTATCTGGGCGACCAACCCCAGCTCGATCAAGGCGATGACTTTGCCAGCCTCGGCTTTGCCGGTCTCCAAGCCATGAACATCATCGTCCGGGGTGCCGCCATCAAGGGCGCGGATACCCTGCGGCTTACCCTGGCTGACGTCACCCAGTATCCCGGCTGGGCCGGCAATGCGGGAGCCAGCAATGCCAAGGACTTTTCCTTTGCGGCGGGCTCGGACGAGGCCCAAATCGATGTGCCCGTAGTGGATGGCCGCGCCCTTGCGCCCATCTTCTGCAAGGACTACGGCGCCTGGGCACGTATCAAATTCATACCGATGAAGGACAACGAGCCACTCGATGGCGATCGCATCGTGCGCACGCTGCTGTTGGATGATTTGTTGATTCGAATGGCGAAGTCATCGGCCTCGACCAACTCCGGTGGCATGAGACCGAAATCGAGAAGGTGAATCTTGGCGCCGCACATTCCAAAGAAGTCCCATGAAACAGCTCACAAGAATATTTGGAATCCTGTCGATTTTCCACTGCTTTGGCGGCCTCGCTATCGCTTCGCCGCAGGCTGTCGTCCAGGTCGTGGACCCGTTCAACGGGGTGTGGCTGCGGGATGAGGGTCCAGACCTCTTCGTTCGCGTGGTCAACATCGGCGACACTCCATTCTCAATCGATGTCTATAATGATGTGGTATTTGAGCAGGAGGGCCAGACCGATCAGCCGGATCATAACACCCCGGAATACTGGCGCGAATACGGCCTCGGGCGGGGCGATCCATTTGCCCGGGTGCCCGCCACCAAAGGGGAGGGCGGAATCGAGATTCCGCCTGGTCATGCGTTTGCGATGAATGAGTTGGATTTCGAACGCGGTTTCGCACACTTCTTAAGTTGGCCTGAGCTGATGCCTGTAAGGGCGCATGTTCGAATCGGTGAGGATGAGTGGATTTCGAGTGATTGGATTAATCGGCGAATTGTTCAATGGCCTAATTTCGAGGCTTTGGAGCCGCTGTTTCAATATAGAATACCTCAGAGTGACAATGTGAGAAAAGTTTACCAGATTCCTGTGGGTGAGGACAAATGGCTGGTTGTGACAATTCCTGGTCATGATTTTTTCATGTTTCGTATATGCAAGGTTCTTGCTGACGCTGAGCCAATAGATTTCAGCTACGACGAGGATCTTCGAAGGCTCTATGTTGAGTTCTCGGGCGATGAGGAAGACGTGGTTTGGAGCTCCAGGTTTGGTATGCCGATTTCCGGATCCGAGCGAACGGTCCCGCACCTTCACAAGTGGCTGGCGCTTTCCGGAAGGCCGTATCGTGATTCTGATCCCGACGAGTATCCGAGGGTGATACGGATTCCGGACGAGGAATTGGCGGCGCTCAAGGCGGCCGCGCGGGCGAACCAGCGCGAGACCGCACAATCACGACATGCAGGTCGTGACCCAAGGGGAACAGACGAGCCAAGGCAGTGGAACGGCTCAATGAGCCTTTGGTTGGTAAGCAAAACCATGCCTGCCAAAATATGCTTGAAATTACTGCGGGAATTCGATGGTTTGCAGGATTGGGCCGAAACCTAAGTTGGAAAGGGAGGGTGAGGCATCCCGAATTTTCGCTAAAACATTGTAAATGAAAGGGTTGCGCAGGCGGGTCGCCGCATGAGGCGTTGTGTGTGGCGGGCGTTTCGGTGCGGAGAGGATGTGTATTCGGGGCGCAGCTACGGGCATCGGCGGGGGTGGGTGTGGGAGAGGATGTAGCGGCGTGTCTATGATCGCCGGTGGTTTTCCGGCCTGAGACGTTCCGGCGGCATTGGCAATGTTTCTCGGTGGACGCCTGGCCCGACGGCAGAGGAGGTGCGACGGTCATAGACGCGCCGCTACAGGGATCCGTGAGCTTACTGTCGGCTTGCCAAGTGGCGGAGTCGGCTGGCCAGTGGGTTTTGGTTGACAAGCTGCTTGAACGAGAAGATTGCGTGCCGCGCCAACGAGGAGGGCGACTGCAAGGGCCGATTCTGGGGGGGGTTGGTGGAAGTGGATCGGGGACGCTCAGGGAAAGGGAGGCGGGTTGGGTCGGTTTCGTTGAGTCGGCGTCGAAGTGGGGGCATGAAGGAGTGGAGAATGGGGAGATGTGCCGGCGTTTTCATATGCTTGCACTCATTCGCGTGACCGCTGCGGTCGGCGGTCCTGCAGGTTGGTGTCGATTTCGATTTCGGTCCCGGTCCCGATTTTGCCTATGCGGTGGGCAATCACCTGCATGCCGGGCCTGGACTGCCACATCTTGGCATCAGGTTGTGTCCGTGTTGGTCTGAATTGAGGGGGAAAAAATCGGGAAGGAAACAACTTGCAATGCTTGGCAGGGGGTGTAGACTTGCCGCCCTATGACCAGAAAAGGAGGCATCTCCAAAACCCGCAAAGCCGTGGCCAAGCGCTTCAAGGTCACCGGCTCCGGCCGGGTGCTGCGTCGCAAGCAAGGCAAGCGTCACCTTCTCCAGAACAAGAACCGCAAGCGCAAGCGGAACCTGGGGAAACCGACGCTTGTTTCGCCTGCGGACGAACGCAACGTGAAGGCAAACATGCCATTCACCGCGTGATTCGGCGGCGCCCCATCCGCCCCTTGCGGGCGGCGGGCCCTCCCGTCTGGCCGGTGTGAATCACCGGTCTTCCGGA
The DNA here is from genome assembly GCA_007125835.1 of Verrucomicrobiales bacterium. Taxonomy (GTDB): domain Bacteria; phylum Verrucomicrobiota; class Verrucomicrobiia; order Verrucomicrobiales; family SLCJ01; genus SLCJ01. The sequence continues at coordinate 2,786 of SLCJ01000303.1, forward strand.
CGAGCGAGGCGATGGGCCCGAAACAAGAACAACAGCACGTCCCTAAAACAAAAGAATGCCACGCGCAACCAACTCACCCGCATCCCGCAAGCGCCGCAAGCGCATATTGAAAAAAGCCAAGGGTTTCCGCGGCGGACGCTCCAAGCTGTTCCGCACTGCGAAAGACGCTGTTTACAAGGCGCAGGCCTGGTCCTACCGCGACCGCAAAACCCGCAAGCGCAATTTCCGCGTTTTGTGGATTCAGCGGATCAACGCCGCCACCCGCGCCGAGGGCTTGTCCTACAACCGTTTTGTCGAAGGGCTTAAAGCTGCTAATATCGACTTGGACCGCAAGGTGCTGGCCGACATGGCGGTGAACGCGCCTGACGATTTCAAGGCGATTGTCGAGCAGGTCAAATCCGCCCTGGACCAGAAGACGGCAGGCGCGGCCTGACCGCGTCCTTGGTTTTCCGGTCGCCGGAACGAACCTTTCACCCGTCCGGGGTTGGCCTCCGCCAGGAGTGCCGGCTCCGGACTTTTTATTTCATCCCTGTCCGTATTCTGCCCGCCACATGTCCCTCGATCTCTCCCAACTGCAACAAGAAGCGCTGTCGGCCATTGCCGAAGCGAAAGACGAGCGCGCGCTCGACGAGGCGCGTGTCTCTTTCCTCGGGCGTAAGGGGCGGCTGACCGCTGCCGCCGCCGGTATGCGCGACCTGCCGCCTGAGGAAAAGCCCGCCGCGGGGCAGGCGCTCAATGCCGCCCGCGAGGTGATCACCACGGCGCTTGACGAGCGCAAGGCGGCACTGGTCGCCGAGGCGGACAGCCGTGCGGCGGAGGGGCTCGATGTCACGCTGCCGGGGCGCGAATCGTTCCGCGGCGCGC
>SLCJ01000006.1 GCA_007125835.1 Verrucomicrobiales bacterium
AGCTTCGACCGCATCCCGGTCATCCAGTGTTTCCGGAATCTGTTCTCGAAACCGATCACCACCTCCTCGGCCTGTTCAGCCGCGCGTTTTCCATCGGAATCGATCAGTGGCAACAAGGCTTCCGCGAGGCGGGCAAGATTCCAGGCTGCAAGTGCGGGCTGCCGTCCATAGGCATAGCGGCCTGTATGATCGATCGAGCTGAACACCGTTTCCGGATCGTAGGAGTCCATGAACGCGCAGGGACCAAAGTCGATCGACTCTCCTGACACCGCCATGTTATCCGTATTCATCACTCCGTGGATGAACCCAAGATTCATCCATTTGGCAAGCAGTGCGGCCTGCCGCTCCACCACCCCCTCGAGGAAGGCGAGCCCGGGATTCTCCGCCTCCAGAACCGACGGATCGTGCCTTTCCGCCGTATATTCGAACAGGGCCCGCAAAACCGCCACATCGCCCAATGCCGACGCATGCTCGAAAGTGCCCACCCGGATGTGACTGGCCGCCACCCGAGTGAGCACGGCACCCGACAATTCGCGCTCGCGCCGGACGGGAGCGCCGGTGGTGGTGACAGCAAGACTTCGTGTGGTGGGTACGTGGAGCGCCCACAAGGCCTCACTAATCACATACTCGCGCAGCATGGGTCCCAAAGCGGCGCGCCCGTCTCCCCTTCGAGAATAGGGTGTCCGCCCGGTGCCTTTCCACTGAACGTCGACGCGCTTTCCATCCGGCATTCGATGTTCGCCCATCAGGAGGGCGCGTCCGTCTCCCAGCATGGTGAAGTGACCGAATTGATGCCCCGCGTAAGCCTGCGCCAGCGGCAGCGCTCCGGCTGGCACAAGATTGCCGGAGAAAACCTTGGCACCCAACTCCCCCTCCAACAATTCGGGGCGCAGACCCATCTCCCTGGCCAACCCCCGGTTGAACAAAACCAGCCGAGGATCGGGCACCGGTTCGGGATCAACCCGACGGTGCAGCGCCTCCGGGAGACCTGCATAGGTATGAACAAAACGCCACCCCGCGCTTTCTCCGACCAATTGATCCTGCTTTTCACTCTCCATCGCCGCCGCATTACGCGCCTCTAAGCCTACTGGGAACCCCCTTATCAAACCACGGACGCGGGCTCACCTTCGTCTGATCGCCTCCAGCAAACGCCGGGACGGTTCGTGATCACTGCGCCTCCGCAGCGCCTCTCTGGCGGCAGCCTCCGCCTCATCCGTCTCACCTCGCCTGAAATGGATGGTGGCACGGGCGTAGGGGGCGTCCGGCGAATCGGCAAAAAATTCCTCCGCTCGCAGCAAGGCCTCGATCGCTTCACGGTCCCGCCCCTGACCGGCATAGAGGAGGCCCAGGTTGTAGGCAGCCCGCCCGTGTCGTGGATCCCGTCGTAGCGTCTCGGCAAATGCCTCCGCCGCCTCATCCATTCGACCCTGCTCTGCGAGCCCCAGTGCAAGCAGGTAAGAAATATCAGGATCCGTGCCCCGCGGCCCGATTTCGTCGGCCTCCTGCAACAGGCGAATTGCCTCGTTCAGCCGTCCCTGACCCGAGAGAAACACGGCGAAATCCCGCGGTGGCACTGTCGACGTCTGGTCGCGTTCCAGAGCACGTTGGTACCACTCTTCAGCCGACGAAGTGCGCCCGCGCAGCCCGTCGAGCCGTGCCATTTGCATCGCCCCCGAGGGCTGGTCGCTCATGTGCAAAGCCACGCGCTCCACTTCCTGCCACATGGGCGAATTTCGGTCCAGAGCATGCAATCCGTGCCATGCCGCCTCATAACGAACAAGCCGCACCTCATCGCGCAACAACTCCCGCCATTTCGCGCCGGGCTCGTCCACCGAGGCGAGCACCCGCCCGGCGGCGGCACGCACCACCGGGTCCTCCGACCCCACATAGCGTTCCGCCGCTTCCGGCACGCCCTCCCGATCGGCCCAGAATGCCAGCAGCCTGAGCAAGGTAGCCTGCCAAGCGGTGATTTCCTCCCGCTCCAGCAAGGGCAGAAGCCCGCGCCACGCCTCCTGGTCGCCCTCGTGCACGGCGTGGATTGCCCGGGCTCGCTCCCTTACGTGCGCCCGTTTTTCGCCTAGTTCCGGCCACCATGCCTCCGTCCACTCGATCGCCCACTCCAAGCCCTCTTCCTGATGGCAATTCGAGCAGGCGTTGGGCACGCCGATCTCCTGCGTCAGCACCGGGTCGGGAATCACAAATGAGTGATCGCGCCGCGGGTCGCGGGCCATGTAGGTGGTATGCGGCATGTGACAATCCACACAGCGCCCGCCCTCCGTGCCCGGCTCGTGAAACATGTGGGACAACTCGTGAATCGGAGTTGCTCCATCGCGCCCGGTTCCGTGGCACTGCATGCACAGCTGATTGTTTGTCGGTTCGTAGAGCGTAAGCCCCGAGTGGGGATCGTGGCAATCCATGCAATGCACGCCGGCGTGCCCCATTCGACTCATCTTGAGTGTGTTGTACAAATACACTTCATCGAGCTGCTGGCCATCGGGATAAAACATCCCCGGCTGATCAGGTAGCGTCAGTTGATAGTGGTCATGGAACGAGTCCCCGATGGCGAATTCCTCATCCAACTCCGCACGCCTCGCGTGGCAGGTCGCACATGAGTCCATCCATTGCTCCGAAGAGAATTTCCTCGTGTTATCGATCATGCACGACGACAGCGAATGCGTGTTCTTCACCGGGCCGTGGCACTGCGTGCATCCGACACCGGGTTCCGTCCAAGTCGAGGTGTAGCGGTCCTTCTCATGGTCATAGTTTTTGCGAAAATCGGTGAAGTGGCAGTAGGCGCACTGAGAGTTCCAGTTCATGCCGCGTCGCGTCCAATGCCCCCACTCCTCGGGTCGCCGTTGTTCGTCGCCAAATATGCTGAACCACTCCATCCGCTCGGGGTCCCATGCCATGTCGGGCACCTGGTATCTCCCGGGCTGCGTCTCGACCACCGGCTGCACCAGCGGCGTGAGGCCAATGATCATCGGCACCGGCAAGTCCTTTTCCATGCCATTCTCATCCCGCCAGGTCAGCCGAGGGTTTTCGCCTCCGTAGAACAGCCAAGTCGCCGGGCCGTCTCTTACCTCGCGATCGGCGAAGGCCACGCGGTCCAGATCAGGGTCCACCGCACGGTGCGCCCAGGCATGATGCGACCCGGCCCACTCGTGAAACTCTTTCTCGTGGCACACCGCGCACTGACGCGACACCGTCAGTGCATATAGATCCGGCACCTCCGATGGCCCGTGGTACATCGGCCTCTCGACCTCCACCCCCTGCCATCCCCGCCACACAAGAAACACAACGGCCAGAAGAATTGCCGTCACCCCCAAACGCAGAGCACAGGCACCACTGATCCTTGTTTTCACGCTCCCGGTCATAGCAGGCGCTCACCGCGACATTCGCAGCGCCTCCCGGAAGCATTGAGACAGACCCTCATTTCTCGGTTTTCTCCACCATGCCTTTTGATTTCAGCGTGAGCCCGCAGCTGGTCTCCCACCTCAGATTCGACAGCCCGATCGGCCCGGTGTAATACATACTGCCATCGGGATAAACCGACAGCCGCGGCGGGTCAGGCATCTCCAGATGAACCCCCCGCCAGCGCTTCAGAAAATAGGTGGGCGCGTGTGTCGTGCCCAGAAAATCATTGGCCAC
>SLCJ01000213.1 GCA_007125835.1 Verrucomicrobiales bacterium
CACCTCACGGGCGATCCGCTGTGCCAAATCAGCAGAGACCGGCTGCCAAGAATCATCGCGGGCATCCGGCGGCGCCAGCAGCGCCACGGCATTGCCATCGAGCGCCAACCAGTTTCGATTCCAGGAGCCACCCACCGGGCGGCCGTAACCATCGGTCGCCGCGCCATCAGGCCGCGGCAGGTCGCGGACGTGGATCTCAATCATCGCGCCGGCCGCTCCCGACTCAGCCGCCGCCCATTCCCGGATGCCATCAATCTGCGGCACCGGACATGCCTCGCGGCCGCTTTCCGCCAGCGCTTCGCGCCAGCTCTCGAGAGCCTGCTCCATCATTTCCCGCACCTGTCCGGTGCGCGTGCCCACAAAAAGCGCGCCCAGATAGGTGCCGTCCGGCAACATGGCATATACCCCCTGTTTGGTGCGCGTGCCGCGATCATTCCACTGCTCGCGGGGCACCTGTGGGCCGAATACATCTCGGAACAGATGCACCGCCGGGTCATCCTTCAGATGCTGGATCAGCCACTCATTGCGCGGGTAGAGAATATCCACTTCCTCGGTGCAGCAAACGAATTCGCGTGCAAGCTCCTGAACAACCGGGTCTGACCAGACCCCCTGGCGCTGCGCCAGGCCGTTGTTTCAGGTCTCGCCGCAGGGATTGCCATTCATCGCCCAAAGCAGCACCGGGCGGCTCAGCGTCCGCGCCTCTTCCACCGCCGCGAGGAAGCCATTACGCCAGGCAATCTCCTCCCATTCCGACTCGCCTGCCGCAGGCCGCACCTCCCCAGCCAATTCGCGAAAATGGCTTCCATCCACCGGCGGCGGCTCGATTCCGTGCAACGCACCGACCGCAAGCGATCCGCAACCAAACGCCAGCGTCAAAGCAAAAATCCTGCTCATGTCGGGTAATACGCCGCGGGGCCAGGTCATCATTCCAAAAAATCACGCCGATTCCCGGTTGATGACTTGGGAGAATGAACGGACGGTAAGGCATGCGGGAGATGATTGTCACAGGGGGGGTGGCTTCGGGAAAATCAACGTTCTGCCGCCGCTGGGTGGAGTGCGCGGATGTGCCTGCGGTGTGGCACGACGCCGATGCGGCGGTGCATGAGGCCTATGGCGCGAGCGATTTGCGGGAACGCGTCCGCGAGCGGTTCGGCGAGTCCGTTCTGGTCGACGGGGAGGTGGACCGCAAGGCCCTCGGCAATCTCGTATTCCGCGACAAGGCGGCCCGCCGCGACCTCGAAGCCATGATCCACCCTCTGGTGCGCGAACACCGCGACCGCGCGCGGCAGCAGGCGCGAAGCGTGGGCGCCCTCTGGTTTCTCTGCGACATCCCCCTTTTCTTTGAAACCGGAGGCCGCGGCGGCGACCGGGCTCGTCCGGTCGTCCTCGTCGCCTGCCCACCGCGCACCCAACGCCGCAGACTCGCCGAAAGGAACGGGCTCGACAAATCGCGGGCATCGCGTATCCTTGCGGCGCAAATGCCTCTCGAACGGAAACTGGCCTTGTGCGACCATGTGATTTGGAACGAGGCCGGGGAGGATGTGCTTAATCGCCAATTGCGCCTGCTTTACGACCACCTGCGGGCGGGGGATGAAGCCGGGTCATAGGCCAATCCTCCACCGTTCGCCCCCCTTACCAAGCCAAAACATGGAACCGAACGAAACTCAAGCGTCCGAGACGGAAAACGTCTCCACCGCCCCTCCCGCCGCGCCCGAATTCATCAACGCCAATGAATTCATGCTGCGCCCGCTGCCCGAGCTTTACGCCCTCGGGGAGTCATACCGCCTGCGTGTCAATTCACGCACCAAACACCAGCTGGTGTTCGACCTGTTGTCTTTTTTTCACCGCCAAGGCACGGTGATCGAGGCCACCGGTTGCCTGGAAAACAGCGCCGGCGACCAGCGCGCCGAGCTTCGCTATGAGCGCGAAAACTTCCTCACGCTGCCCGACGACATCTACTTCCCGCAGTCGCTCATCCGCGAATACAAGCTCCGGCGCGCCAACCAGGTCAAAGTGCGCGTGCGCGGACCCCAGGAACGCGAGCGCAACCTCGTGGCCGCAGAAGTGCTCGAAATCGAGGGTATCCCGGCAGCGGATTTCCACCAAGGCGAGCCCTTCGACAAGCTCACCCCCCTCTTCCCCAAGGAACGCATTCTCCTCGAAAACAGCGAATTGCGGAGCGCGTCCTGCCGGGTGGTGGATCTCGTTGCCCCACTGGGTATGGGCCAGCGGGGATTGATTTGCGCCCCGCCGCGCGGTGGCAAGACCATCCTGCTCAAACAGATCGCGCAAGCCATTTCGAAAAACCACCCCGATGTGGAACTGCTCATCCTCCTGCTGGACGAACGCCCCGAGGAAGTGACCGATTTCCGCGAAACTGTCGATGCCCAGGTCTTCAGCTCCACCTTCGACGAACCGCCGGCCCGCCACGTCGAAGTCGCCGAATTCGTCTGCGACCGCGCCCGCAGGCTCATGGAACTCGGGCGCAACGTCGTCATCCTCCTCGACTCGCTCACCCGCCTCTCACGCGGATACAACAACCTCATGGGCGGCGGCGGGCGCATCCTCTCCGGAGGCCTCGACGCCAAAGCCCTCCAAAAGCCAAAAAAATTCTTCGGCACCGCCCGCAATGTCGAAGAAGGCGGCAGCATCACCATCCTCGCCACCGCCCTGATCGAGACCGAAAGCCGCATGGACGAGGTCATCTTCGAGGAATTTAAGGGCACGGGTAACATGGAGCTTCACCTCGACCGCGAAATGGCCGAGCAGCGGATTTTCCCGGCGGTGCATTTTGCCAAATCAGGCACCCGAAAGGACGACCTCCTCTACCACCCCGATGAACACGGAAAAATCATGGTCCTTCGGCGGCAGTTGGCCTCGATGCCCGCACCGGAGGCCATGGAAGTGCTGCTGCGCAACATTAACAAGACACAGAACAACACGGAACTCCTCCTCAAAGGCTTGCAGTTGATGGGATGAAGCAGAGCAGCGAATCAAAAAAGATGCCGGATGGAGAAACTCCGGAGCAAGGGCCGCGCGGGGCGCAGACGGGTTTCGACACCCCCGAACCGCTGTGGATTGATTCGCGCTCCGGCTTGGAGAACTTCCTCGACGAAGTGCAGGACGCCACCTTCGTCGGCATGGACCTCGAGGCCGACAACCTCCACAGCTATCGCGAGAAACTCTGCCTGACCCAGCTCGCCGCCGACGGACGCGTCGCCCTAATCGACCCACTCGCCTTCGACGATTGCTCGCCGCTGCTTGAATTCATCGACGACGAGCGCCGCGACCTCTGGATGCACGGCGCGGATTTCGACATGACGCTGATGCTGGGCACCTTCGACTGGCTGCCGCACCGGATCCGGGACACCCAGATCGCTGCCCAGCTCGTGGGATGCCGGCAATTCGGCCTCGCCTCCCTGGTGAAAAATTTCTTCGGTATCGAAATCAGCAAGTCCTCGCAAAAGCAGGACTGGAGCAAGCGCCCGCTCACCCCGAAAATGCTCGAATACGCCGCCGCCGACGCGGCCCTGCTCCTTCCGCTCAAGGAACAACTGATGGCCCGCCTGGTGGAACTGGGACGCTTGGATTGGTTCGAGGAAAGTTGCTCCGCAGCCCGCCGGCAGGTGCTCGCACGCCC
>SLCJ01000278.1 GCA_007125835.1 Verrucomicrobiales bacterium
AAAGCACCGGCACGGTAGGCCATCCGGCTTCGCGCATCACCTGCCAGAAAGCAACCTTGTCGATTGCGAAACCAATCCTGCCGTCCTCCCAGCGCCCGGGGCGGCCCCGGCGCGGGAAGCCGGAATTCAAATCAAAGATGAAATGTTCGACAAAGCGCTTCGGCATGTAATTTTCGATACCCCGGCTTTTGGTTTCGTAAAGACGCCTGGATAGGTAGGTGCGGACGGGCGACTCCTCCAGCGGAGCGATCCGGCGTATTTCACGGATCTGCTCGGCCAGGGGTTTGCGCCCCCGGCACTGCAGGTAGGGCCTGACCTGCTGGCGGAAGAAGGATAATCCCTCGTTCAGTAGTTCCTTTGTCGTGGCGGTCATGAAGTGGACAATTGAAACAGGCACGCGGTCGGCGGCTCGATCGCGACCGGAAGGAAAGAATCCGAAATTCGTCAGGTGGGTCGTTTGCCAAGAGGTTTTCTTTGCTGTCCGGCAGCCCACCCCTCCCCGGACCAGCGGAGAACCTCCTCGGACCGGCGGAGGACCTCCGCGAGGGCGGCCCCGAGGGCTCCGTCGGCTGGGATCTTATCGGAAAGCTGGCGGTAAAGGGGGAGCAAACCGGGCGAAAGAGGGGCGAGACGGCGGAGGTTGTCAGGCAGGTCGTCCGGCGGATTGAGTATGGCCGGGGATTCGTGGCCGCTGGCGAAAAAACAGAGGATCGTGCGGATGCATTTCTCGCATCGTCCGCAATTGAGCATGCCCTTGGGATTGCGCCCGCAGACACGCAGTGTGCCGGAGCATTCCGGGTGGTTGGCCACACGACCGGCCTTGGCGATGCGGTCATATTGCCCACCGTCATACGTGAAGGTAACGGACTCCGATGACCAGAGCGGGTCCGTGGCTGCATTCGAACCGATCGGCTTTTCCTCCCACTCCGGCGAGCTTGAGGGGATGACGACGTGGTTGAAGCGGTGGGACAGAAGGTGGCCGACTGCGGCCAGGGCCGCCCCGTGGGTGATGTGCCAGTCGGTTTTCTCGAAAAGGCCCCAGCCCCTGAGATTGCTGCGCAAGATAATAGCCTCAATCCCACGGTTTTCGGCATGGCGGCGCACGGTGCTTTCGATCCAATTCAGTCGCTCGAAATCGCGCTTGCTGGTGTCGTAACCGATCACATAAACCAGGGCATCGAGAGGCCGCTCCGAATGACGCAGGGTGTGCAGCGAGTCGAGCCCGCCGGTGTAGAATGCGGCCGTAGCATGGGCAGGTGGCCTAGCGGGTCCTGGGGCAGCCCGGTCGAGAAGGAACGGAGGATCGGGATTCCATCCCATCCATTGACCGAAAATCCGCGCGAGCTGGTTCGCGTTTTCCAGCCACACGGAGTCCGGAGCCACCGGCAGACGGGCTTTGCGGGAGAGACGGAGGCAGGGAAGCAGAAGCAGCGAGGCCATGGCCTCGGGCGAGGGATGAAGATCCCCGTCGCGGGTCTCAAAGCGGATTTTCCGCCCGGCGCAGCGTGCCATGAGCCCCGGCCATCCATCGGATGCCGTGTGGGGTTTCCATGCCGAGGGTTCGAAGGGTTCGGGGAGCGAGGGCGACGCGGCCTTCTCCTCGCTCGGGCCAACGAGGTGGTTACGCACTGAAGATAAGGAGAAACGCATGATCAGGGGGCAGGCGGCCTGCTCGACCCGTCGGCGGGCTCGCAGGCAGCCTGTTCGAGAAAAAAGGGCAGTTGAGCGAGAAAATTGGTGCCACCAAGGGGGCGGGGACTGGTTTTGCCCCGGGAGATGGTCTCCGCTACCTCATCCCAGTGCGTATCGAGCCGGGCGAGGCAGTCAGGCAGGGCCGTCGATGGAATCGGCGATTGCACGCGCTCGGCGAACAGCTCGCCGGCATCCTCTTTCTTGCGGCGCATCCAGACGATAGGTTCGTGTTCTTGCAGAGGGACGTACTTGGATCCGGGCTTCTCCACCGGGCGCATCACAGGCCGACCCGAGGCAATGGCGGTGAGGGAAAGGTGCAGGCTGGTCGTGATCACCCCTGAGGACGTAGCCACAAGCAATGCGAGGTCGGCGGGCGAGGGCCAGGGGGACACGGGATGCAGGTCGGCAAGGCCCGGGTGATCGAATCCCCCCACCCGGTCGCCAATGTCCGGACCAATCTCAATTTCCACAAATTGGTAACCCTGCAGCGCCCGCCGCGCGGCCGCGATCGGGGCCGCAAATTCGTTGTTCCTACCACTGGCATGCACCAGCACAAAAGGCGGGCGGATGCCGTAGCGCTCGTGAAGTGGCGCGGCGGCAGCGGTGCGCTCCGGCGAGGCCGTTCGAAACACCTCCAGCCCCATCGCGGTGTCGGGAATCACCCGCGCCTGCGGCAGACTGTGGAAACGCCTCAGCTCGCTGATCGAGGTGGCGTCGCGGAAGCACGCCATTGACGAATGCTCGAGAGCCGTGGCTAGCATCGGCCGCGCCCACTCAGGCAAGCCGCGTGAGGAACTGGGGCCATTCCAAATCACGGGAATGCCTAACTCGGCACCCAGCAAGGCCGGCAGAAGCCAGTACGACGTGGGGTGGTGCAAACCAGGATCCGGCGGCAGATAGTCTTTCGCCACGTCCTTGTCGAAACGGATCAGGTGCCCGCCGCCGATCAGGATCGCGTCGAGTTCGGCCACGCCGTCCGCCAGATCGGCGAGAGAACGCACCTCATAGGCCCATGATCCCGCCTCCTTCTGCCGGTAGGACCAGGGGATCACTTTGCATCCGGGCAGCCTCTTGCCAAGTGCCTCCGAAGCGGCGAGGGGAAACAACAGGTCGCCCCAGTTCTCCACATCGAAGGTGCCGAAGATGCCGATCTTCAAGCTCATGAAACTCCCAGCCTTTCGCCGCGATAGGTGCCTTTCTCGATGCGTTCGATCCAGGCCGTGTTTTCCAGATACCAGGCGATGGTTTTTTGGATGCCTGTGGTGAAAGTCTCGCGTGGCGTCCAACCCAGATCCGCTTCGATTTTCGAGCAGTTGATCGCGTAGCGCCAGTCGTGGCCCGGGCGGTCGGCGACAAATGTGATGAGTTCGTCCGAGGCGCTCTCCACACCGGCGTCGCGCAGACCGGCGAGGATGGTTTTGACGACATCGATGTTCTTCATCTCGTTGCGCCCGCCGATGTTGTAGACCTCGCCGGGCACGCCCTTGAGCAGCGATGTGGCGAGTCCGCGCGCATGGTCCTCCACATAGAGCCAGTCGCGGACGTTTGATCCGTCGCCATAGACGGGCAGATGCTCGCCGCGCGTGGCCTTGCGGATCATCAGCGGGATCAATTTCTCCGGAAACTGCCAGGGACCGTAGTTGTTCGAGCAATTGGTGGTGACCACCGGCAGGCCGTAGGTGTGGTGGTAGGCGCGCACCAGATGGTCGCTGCCGGCCTTGCTGGCGGAATACGGGCTGTTGGGGGCGTAAGGGGTGGTCTCGGTGAAGGCGGGGTCGTCAGCTCGGAGCGTGCCGTAAACCTCATCGGTGGAGACGTGGAGGAATCGGAAGGCCTCGCTGCGCGAGGGCGGCAGCTCCTTCCAGTAGGCGCGCGCCGCCTCGAGAAGCCGGAACGTCCCCACGAAATTGGTCTGGATGA
>SLCJ01000064.1 GCA_007125835.1 Verrucomicrobiales bacterium
GCCCAACGCTCCGAGATTCTTCCGGCGGCGAGCAGCGCCCGCGCCTCGGCAGCAGCCCGCTCCGCTTCTTCCGAATTGCCGGTGCGTGCGAGCAAATCGGCAAGTCGCGCGAGCTGGCCGGGCAGGAAGGTGAAATAATCAAACGCGCGGCACAGGCGCACCACCTCGCGGCGCACCCGCAGCGCCTCGTCCCATCGTCCGGTTGCCTCGAGGTAGCGGGCGTAGAGCATGTAGGTGCGGATTTCGGATGATTTGTCGCCCGCCTCACGGTTGGCCCGCAGGATGGCCAAAATTTCCTCTTCCAGACCCTCGTAGCGCTGCTGGTCCAGCAAACGGGACACCCGGTGATACCGCGCGCCATGGTAGCCCTCGGCCACCAATGCATCAAGGAGGGCACCCCCCTCCTCTTCCAATCCGTGGTGAATCAGCACCCGGGCCAAGGTGGTGCGCAGGCCCTGGCGGCTTTCGGCGGGAATGAATCGGTTGTCGGCGGAGACCTCCACCAATCGGCGCGCTTCCGGGACCATTCCGGGATCATGGCGGTCAAGTTCCAAGAGGACTTGCAGCTTCGCATGTGCCAGATTGATCTTTCCTCGCCCGCGGTAAATATCGGGCAGATGGGATTGCAAGCCATCCTCCACCACCTCCAGCGCATCCTCGGCAAAGCCAAGAAACAAGAGGCGATTGGAAATTTCACGCACAGCGCCATACCACAAATTGGCCCACTCTCCGTCCGGATTGTCGCCCGCAGTACGTCTTGCCGTTTCATCCCTCACCCAGTATACCCACTCCAGCGCCTCCTGCCAGCGTCCGGAGCGCGCCAGATAACTGCTGTAGTTACTAAAAGCAGAAACCGTGAACCGGGTGAATGCCGGACGACTGCGCGGCTGCGCCCCCTCGAGCACCACTTGGGACAGGCCATCGATGGTGGGACCGTCGCGAAGTCGCACTTCGGGAATCGAGCCTACGGCCGGTCCCAAATCGGCATAGTCGCGGGAATCCACCGAAACCCCGCCCCGGCGCTGCATCTCTTCCCACCATTGGGTCACCTCCGCCAGCCGCCCGTGGCGGTGGCTGGTGTTCAGCGTTGCGGTCAGATTGCCCATGACCTGGGCGGCCTGAATCAAGTGGCGATTGCGAACGGAGGAGGTGAACAAGGTATCGAATACGGAAGCCGCCCATTCCTTGTCATCGCGCCCGGTTCCCGTCTGCGCACTGCGCCATGCGGCCGTATACAGATTCCGAAACGTGCGGCTGTCCCGGGCCCGCAGGTCCATCTCATGGGCAAGGCGTTCCATCGCCGCCTCATCGCCCTCCGTCTCGCGCATGGCGAGAATTTCGGCGACCACTTCGTCGCTCGGGCGGATGGTTTCCCGCACCGGGAACCTGCGGTTGAGTTCGCCCAGTTCAAAGCGACCGCGGGTCGAAGCCACGGTAGCCGCCACGGTTGACGGGCCCGCCGCATTGTCGGGCAGAACGCGCAGCGCGGCATGGCTGGCTCCGGGATCGAGGCTTTCCGCCGCGATCCTCATCCATTCGAAATGCTCCAGCCCGTCCCCGGGTGCTTGTGGCGCGGTGGAGGCGTCGACCTCCACGCCCTCGGCCCGGGCCACCCACTGCCCGCTGGCATCAAACACATGCCATTCGCCAGCGGACGCCGCGCCGGACCACGCCAGCCACTCCACCGGACCGTCAATCCAATCCGGAACCTCGAAGCGAAACCCGACAACCGTGCGGCCGTCCACCGTCATCCGCGCCGCGCCACCCAGCTCCAGCGTCGCCGCATCGAAATAGGCCGTCCTTTGAAATGGAATTTCAGGCAGCCTGGACAGCGCATCGCGGCCGGGCGCGAATCCGGGATCCCTGGAATCATCCGCCTGCACCGGAGCCAAGCCCCCGGCGAAAATGACAAGCGCGACGGAAACCGGCAGGACAAAGCCGCGGCGCGCTCCCTCCCGCGAAAAGCAAGGAAACGGGGTTTTCATCGCTCAGGTTAGACCACGAGCCCCCCCTGTCAAGTCTCCCTGCTTTATAGCCTCATCCGCTCGATGTGCCGTCCTCTCAGTCGGCCGGAATTGTTTCTGTGATGGTCTCCGCGGGGCCGGAGTCGGAGTCGGCCGGGAGGATGGTGATCGCGCGTTCGCCCTCGACAATCACCTCGTTTTCGTGGCGCCCGGATTCAACCACCCGGCGGATGCGCCCGTCATCGTCCAGATCGACGGTGAGCGTCCGCATGGTGCCATCTTCAAAAACCTCCCTGACGTGGTCGCCGGGTTCGGCATGGGAATAAAATCTTATCTCTTGCGTGCTCACTCTGTCCTCCTGTCCGGGCATGCGGGTGGTGGTCGTTTCGAGATCGCGACCAAAATGAGTGATTCGACGGCGTATCTCCACGCCATCCTCCTCTGTAATCTCGATTCGATCATAATCCGTAACACCACTGGTCGTTGAGTCTGCCCGCCCGTCACGGGTGACCTCGCCATGATAACGGACACCCTCCGTGTCGTAGCGCGTGATCCTCCTCACGGGCGCGCCCGGGCGGCGGGTTTCGACAATGGATCCGCGATTCGGTGTGTATTGGGAAAACACCTCGCTCCCATCCGGCATGCGATGTCGTTTGACCTGGGCGATCTCAGTCGTCGAGCCGTCCGGGCCGGCGATGTCCCCGGGTTCATAGTATTCCCACTCCTCGGTCAATGCCTCGCCATCCGGATCCTCGATCTTTAGCACACTCCTCCATCGCCCATCGATTCTTCGCTCAGCATGGAGGTTGTCTGAGAGCGTTTCCCAATCCGATTCGGCGTCGGATCGCTTTTCCTCGATCTCACGGACCAGCCGCTGCATCGGATTGTCCCGGTAGCGAATCACCGTCGAGCGTGTGTGTGGCTCGAACCCCGATTCCGTCATGTGACCCGTGCTGGTGGTCCTCATTCCGGGGACGGGATCGCGCATTTCAATCCGTACTGTAGAGCCATGCTCGATGATATGGCCGCGGCTGGTTTCCATGGTTTCGCCATGATGAATCGACTCCTGCCGAAACACAGGACCTTCCTCATCTTCGATCAAGCCGAACGTAAAGCAGCGTACCAGACCTTCCTCACCGACTTCGCGGTGAATGGTGAACGCATTCGGATCGGTGGAGGCCCAAGCGGGCTCGGGCGGAACGACCCGAAACACCACTTCGCCGAACCGGACCATGCGAATGGCTCCGTCCTCATCGTTCTCCCGCTCGTCCGGCTCAACGCGACCCGTAACCCGCAATCGCTTCGGACCTTCGTTTTCCATGCCATTGCTCTCATATAATAACCGTGTGTTGGCAAACCTTCTGTCGCCGTCACGAATGGGCATGTTGATGACGAAATTCTGCGCCGGAGCAAGCCCCGCCCAGCACACCATCAGGAGGACCGTGAAAAAGGAGAGACGGAGGACGGTTGGGCGTGCACTGCAAATGTGACGGGTGCCGAGTTCGTGACCGGAAATGAGGGGGTGTTTACGTTTCATGGCAGAATCCTGTTTTCGGAGACCACGGTCCAGCCTTCGGGCTCGTGGATTTCGATCAAGACGGCGAGCCCTTCCTCGGGAAGTTCGCCTTCGGGGAAAA
>SLCJ01000025.1 GCA_007125835.1 Verrucomicrobiales bacterium
TATGTCGAAAATTCTAGGAATCGATTTGGGCACCACCAATTCCTGCATGGCCGCGATGGACGGCGGCCAGCCGGAAGTATTGGAAAACGCCGAGGGCTCCCGCACCACGCCCTCGGTGGTTGCCTTCAGCAAAAATGGCGAGCGCCTGGTCGGCCAGGCCGCCAAGCGCCAGTCCATCACCAACCCGGCCAACACGATTTTTTCGGTCAAGCGTCTGATTGGGCGCAAGTTTTCCGAACTCAAGGAGCACGAGAAAAACCTCCCCTACAAGGTGGTGGAAGCTCCCAATGGCGATGCCCACGTGGAGGTGCAGATCGAAGGCGAAGCCAAGCGCTTCAGCCCGCAGGAGATCTCGGCGATGATTCTCGGCAAGCTCAAAGCCGACGCCGAGGAGAAACTCGGTGCGAAGATCACCGACGCCGTGATCACCGTGCCTGCCTACTTCAACGACTCCCAGCGCAATGCCACCAAGGCCGCCGGTGAAATCGCCGGACTCAACGTGCGCCGCATCATCAACGAGCCGACCGCCGCCTCCCTCTCCTACGGGCTGGACAGCAAAAAGGAGGAGAAGATCGCCGTCTACGACCTCGGCGGCGGCACCTTCGACATCTCCGTGCTCGACATCGGCGACGGCGTGTTTGAGGTCATGGCCACCGACGGCGACAACTACCTCGGCGGCGACGACTGGGACAACCGCGTCATTGAATGGGTGGCCGCCGACTTCGAAAAGGAAACCGGGATCAACCTGCGCAAGCAGGCCGACGCGATGCAGCGGATCAAAGAAGAGGCCGAGAAGGCGAAGATCGCGCTGTCCTCCTCGCAAAACTTCGATATCAATCTGCCCTTCATTACCGCCGACCAGACCGGCCCCAAACACATTCAGAAAACCCTCACCCGCGCCCAACTCGAACAACTGTGCGACGACCTGTTCGAGCGCACCGTCGGGCCGGTCAAAGCCTGCATCAATGAAGCCGGCATCAGCCAGGGCGAGATCGACGAGCTGGTCCTCGTTGGCGGCATGACGCGCATGCCCAAAGTGATCGAAACCGCCCGCAAACTCGCCGGCAAGGATCCCCACAAGGGAGTCAACCCCGACGAAGTGGTCGCCATCGGTGCCGCCATCCAGGGTGGCGTCCTCCAGGGCGACGTCAAGGACGTGCTGCTGCTCGACGTCACCCCGCTCACCCTAGCCATCGAAACCGCCGGCGGCGTGGCCACGGCTATGATCGAGCGCAACACCACCATCCCGGCCAAAAAGTCGCAAATCTTCTCGACCTACGGCGACAACCAGCCATCGGTGGAGATCGTCGTCCTGCAGGGCGAGCGACCGATGTCCCGCGACAACAAAACGCTCGGCACTTTCCGCTTGGAGGGCATCGAACCCGCACCGCGCGGTATGCCCCAGATCGAGGTGACCTTCGACATCGACGCCAACGGCATCCTCCACGTTTCGGCCAAGGATAAAAAGACTAACAAGGAGAACAAGATTTCAATCTCCGGCTCTAGCGGCCTGAGCAAGGAAGAAGTCGAAAAAGCCAAACAGGACGCCGAAGCCCACGCCGAGGAAGACCGCCAGCGCAAAGACGCCGTCGAGACGCGCAACAACGCCGACACCCTCGCCTACCAAACCGAGAAGCAGATCGCCGAACTGGGCGACAAGCTCCCCGCCGAGGTGAAAGAGAAAGTCGAAGGCAAGCTCAAGGCCCTCCGCGAAGCCCTCGCCGGCGACAGCGTGGAGGCCATCCGCTCCGCCTCCGAAGATCTCCAGAAATCCCTCGGCGACATCTACGCGGCTGCTGCCCAGGCGGCGCAGGCCGACGGCGCAGAGGGCGGCCCCGGCCAGGACCCGGCCGCCGACCCGGCCCAGGCACAAGGCAGCAACGACCCCTCCGGCCAGGCCGCCGACAACCAAGATGTCGTCGAGGC
Source organism: Verrucomicrobiales bacterium (assembly GCA_007125835.1). Taxonomy (GTDB): domain Bacteria; phylum Verrucomicrobiota; class Verrucomicrobiia; order Verrucomicrobiales; family SLCJ01; genus SLCJ01. The sequence goes on from SLCJ01000025.1 coordinate 1,927, forward strand.
CGAAATCGTCGACGAGGAGAAAAAGTAATTACGCCTTTCTCTCTCGCACCCCTTTCCCCCGCCGCTCAACCGCGCCTCCGGCGCACCCGGACGGCGGGACAGGAAAACAACCCGAAACACAACCCTGAAAACCAGACCAAACAATACTATGGCAACCGAAATCCAGCCCCTCGGCTCGCGCGTGCTCGTCAAGCGCATCGAAGCCGAAGAAAAGACGGCCGGCGGCATCGTGCTCCCGGATAACGCAAAAGAAAAACCCCAGGAAGCGCTTGTCGTGAAACTCGGCACCGGCGGCAAGGACGAAGATGGCAAGGCCATCGAGTTCTCCGTGGCCGAAGGCGACACCGTCCTGATCAGCAAATACGGCGGCACCGAAGTCAAGATCGCCGGCGAGGAACACCTGATTCTCCAGGAATCCGATATCCTCGGCATCGTCCGCAAGTAACCCCAACCCAACCTGAATAAACACACACAAAATTATGGCTGCCAAACAGTTGCAATTCGACGAAACCGCCCGCCAGTCCCTGCTGCGCGGAGTGGAAAAACTCGCCAAGGCCGTCAAGGCCACGCTCGGCCCCGCCGGGCGCAATGTCATCCTCGACAAGAAATTCGGCTCCCCCACGATCACCAAGGATGGTGTCTCCGTGGCCAAGGAAATCGAACTTTCCGACCCCTATGAAAACATGGGCGCCCAGCTGATCCGCGAGGTATCCAGCCGCACCAGCGACAACGCCGGCGACGGCACCACCACAGCCACCGTGCTGGCCGAAGCGATCTACCGCGAAGGCCTGCGCAACGTGACCGCCGGTGCCAACCCGATTTCCCTCCAGCGCGGCATCCTCAAGGCCTCCGAGGCCATTGTCGTCAGGCTGGCCGAGATCTCCAAGGAAGTCTCCGGCCCCACCGAAATCGAGCAGGTCGCCACGGTGTCCGCCAACTGGGACACCGAGATCGGCAAGATCATCGCCGAGGCCATGGACAAGGTCGGCAAAGACGGCACCATCACCGTCGAAGAAGCCAAGGGCATCGACACCCACCTCGACGTGGTGGAAGGCATGCAGTTCGACAAAGGCTACCTCAGCCCCTACTTCGTGACCAACCCGGAATCGATGGAAGCGGTGCTCGAGAACGCCTACATTCTCATCCACGAGAAGAAAATCAGCAGCCTCAAGGACATGCTGCCGCTGCTTGAGAAAGTGGCGCAGTCCGGCAAGCCTCTGCTGATCATCGGCGAGGATGTCGAAGGCGAAGCCCTGGCCACTTTGGTGGTCAACAAGCTGCGCGGCACCCTGCAAATTGCCGCCGTCAAGGCTCCCGGCTTTGGCGATCGCCGCAAGGCCATGCTCGAAGACATCGCCATCCTCACCGGTGGCCGCTGCCTCACCGAAGATCTCGGCATCAAACTGGAGAACGTCACCCTTGACGACCTCGGCCAAGCCAAGCGCATCGCCATCACCAAGGAAGACACGACCATCGTCGAAGGTGCCGGTTCTTCCGATGCCATCGCCGGCCGCGTCAACCAGATCCGCCGCCAGATCGAGGAGACCACCTCGGACTACGACCGCGAAAAACTTCAGGAGCGCCTGGCCAAGCTCGCCGGCGGAGTGGCCGTGATCAGCGTCGGTGCCGCCACCGAGACTGAGATGAAAGAGAAAAAAGCCCGCGTCGAAGACGCCCTCCACGCCACCCGCGCTGCGGTCGAGGAAGGCATCGTCGCCGGCGGTGGCACCGCCCTGGTGCGCGCCCAGTCCGCTCTCGACACGCTCAAAATCGAAGGCGACGAAGCCGTCGGTGCGGAAATCGTCCGCCGCGCGGTCGAGTCCCCGCTCCGCCAACTGGCCGAGAACGCCGGTCGCGAAGGTGCCCTCATCGTCGAGAAGGTCAAGGCCTCAAAGGACGACGTCGGCTACAACGTGACCAGCGGCGAATACGAGGACCTCTTCAAGGCCGGTGTGGTCGACCCAACCAAGGTCACCCGCAGCGCCCTGCAGAACGCCGCCTCGATCGCCGGTCTGCTCCTCACCACCGAGGCGCTCGTCACCGAAGTGCCAGAGAAGGAAAAAGCCCCGGCCGGCGGTGGGCATGACCACCACGGCGGCATGGGCGGAATGGACTTCTGATCCCCTCTCTCCGACCAGACCAAACAACCCAGCCCGCCCCGGTTCACCCGGGGCGGGCTTTTCTTTTGAGAGGAATTCTTCCGGGCCAAAGGCCCTTCCTGTGCCAGCCCAGCCCAACGGTCAGGGAACGGCCCCCGGCTTTTTTTGCCGCTTGTCTTGCTGCCGATCTGTGTATAATTTGCCCTGTGGCTAAGAAGCCTCAGAGCACTCCTTTTCTCTGTCCATCGAACATGAAACCCATCCTCGCCTGCGCCCTCATCGCGGCTGTGATCACTGCGGCATCCAGCCAAGCCGCCATTCTGGTCGGCATCGACTCGATCACATACACCGGTTCTGCACCCGCTCAGGGGGGGCTCAATCTCGATAACCCCAGCAACCTCATCAACGGCAGTGGCCTGTCGGAGCCGCTCACCGCAGCCAACATCGATTCCGTGATCCATGCCGCTGTGGCATTCGGCAATGGGGGCAATGCATGGGCAACTACCGACCCGGGTGGTCCTGGCAGTGATTTCTTCGCCTCAACCTCCGAGACGGTCTCGTTCGAACTGATCTTCGACGGCACCTACGAACTTACCAACTTCTACAATTGGAGCTATGGCTTCGGCTCTGCCAACGGCAACAACATCCGCTCAGTCACCTTCGATTTCGGTGTCGGCAACTTCGACAGCTCGACGGGCAATATCACCCTGACGGCTATCACCCCGGCCAGCACCCTCAGCAACACTCCGATCAACCTCACTGCCGACCGCGTCCGCATCAATGTCGTGGACAACTATTTTGGCGTTGCCGGTTTCGACGGGGGCGACCGTGTGGGCGCGGCCGAGTTCGCCTTCCTTGCCGTACCTGAGCCGTCGTCGGCCTTGCTTGCTGGATTCGGGCTCCTGGCCCTGCTGCGCCGCCGCCGCGCCGCCTGAAGCGGGTTCGGGTGGTTTCCCAGCACAGCGAAACGATCAATCGGGGCGCGGCATCTTCATGCCGCGCCCCTTTTTGCGTCGTTGTCCGTCATACTCGCGGGCTTTGCAGCTGTTCAGAATGCACCATGCAATTCTTGACCTGGCCAAAATTTTTGTTTGCGCAATTCTGTTTTGGGGTATGATGGGGGATATGTTGAGACCAAGAGCGTTGGCAGAGCCCGGTAGGCCTGGGTTGTATCACGTTTGTTCACGAGTGGTGGATCGGCGGGTGATTTTCGGGGAGCGCGAGCGGCGGAAGTTCATGGGGATCATCAAGGGCGGAGCGGTTTTCGCCGGCGTGGATCTGGTGAGCTGGTGTCTGATGGGAAACCATTTTCATCTATTGGTCCGGGTGGCTCCGCAGGATACTGATCAGTTGAGCGATGAGGAGGTGCTCGCAAGAATGGAGAAAATTTACCCGGTGCCGAAGATGCGGCATCTCCGCGGAGTCTGGGAGAGGATGGAGGGCGCGGAAGCCCGCAGGGCCTTTCTTGCGCCGTTCCGGGCGAGGATGGGGAGCTTGAGTGATTTTGTAAAGACGCTCAAGCAGAGGTTCACGCAGTGGTTCAATCGCCGCACGGATCGGCAGGGCACCCTTTGGGAGGGGAGGTTTTTCAGTGTGATGCTCTCCCATAATGAAAAAGACAATGGGGAGGGGTTGGGGCTTCTTGCGCGTTTCGTTGCGGGATATACTGATCTGAATCCGGTTCGGGCCCAAGTGGCCGGTTCTGCGGAGGAAAGCGATTGGAGCGGGTATGGCGCGGCCCTTCGCGGTGATGCTGAGGGGCTGGCCGGAATCAGAGTGCTCTGGGGAAGCGACGCAGCGGGAGGTTTGGATGGAGGGGCGTTGCTGGCCAGGCATGGACGGATGCTGGAACAGGCGCGTTTCAAAGGCAAGAACCACAGCCAAAAAACGGACAGGCAGCGGGCTAGTGCGGCAGGCACAGGCACGCCGGGAGATGAAGTGGGCGTGCGCGATTCGCAAACGCAAGGCGAAGCGGAGGGAGAGGCTGCTGAGGTGGTAGGCTGCGGTCGGGTAGAGCCGTATTTTGAGTTTGGTGTGATGGCCCTGATGGGGCAGCGGTGTGAAGCGTTGACAAAAAGAAGGGTGCTCGGGAAGAACTGGCTACGGGCCCCGGAGTGATTGATGGCTGCGGAGTGGCGTGTGTGATTTGGATGGCAGAAAGACTTTGCCACCCGAAAGTTACATGCATGGATCTCGCAGACGGCCAGCCCTTCAGGCATCCCTTCAGAATGCGGGTGCTTTGGTCTTTATTTCCGGGGGTGTCGCCCGCAGAGCGGGCTCGACCCCCGGCTACGATCTGGCATCCCTCCGGGATGAAGAACCCCCAATCCCTGCCCCAGTCCATTCCCGGCATTTTATAGTTGGCGGGAAGCAATCAAAAATCAATCAATCAAAAATTGGCAGGCAAAGTTTGGCAGGCAATCAAAAATTGGCAGGCAAAGTTTGGGCAAAGTTTGGGCAGGCAAAGTTTGGGCAGGCAAAGTTTGGGCAAAGCTATTCTTTTCTTCACCCTTCCTGAATCTTGAGCAGAATTTTCGCAGTCGCGGTCATTCACCGCGCCAATTTTAAGACCGCACGGACAAGGGCGTCGGCCTCAGCCTCTGGATGGAACCGAGCCTGCATGGCCCGCGCGGCCTGCACGAGTTTGTCGAAAAACCCGAGGTCGGATTCACAGCGCCAGAGCAGAGCGGCTAGGGCCTCTTCCTCGCCGACCGGAAAAAACCCCGGATAGTCCTCGCCAAGCAGACCCACGACGCCGTCAACGCGTGTCGAAATCACCGGCGTGTCGGCCATCACCGCTTCGCTCACCACGCGCGCGCCGCCCTCGGAGCGTGATGTGATGGCCATCACCTGACTGGAGGCAAGCAGGTCCGCCACCTCGGAGGGCGAGAGTTCGCCAAGCCATTCATAGCGTGGGTTGGTGGACTGCTCGTTCGCCACCTCCGCACCGAAACGCGCCTCGAGAATGCCACCGGCGTGGCGCACCCGCAGGCGCGACTTGGCTGGCACAAGCCGCGACGCGCGGGGGGTCAGCATCGGATCTTTCACCTCGCGCAGGTGCCCGACCACGCACACATCAAAAGTGGCGGCAGCGGGCTTTTTGGCGCGGGAGGCAGGGGGGCTTGCCGATTGCATGACCACCGAGACCTTGTGCCGAAGATCAGGTGGGATTTTCTCAAGGGCCTTCTCCTGCAATGCCACCAAGCCGTCGGCCTCGCGCATCGAGGCCAGAGCCTCCGCCCCGGGGTCCGGGTAGATGTCGGTGCCGGTGAGCGCCAGCAGTATGGGAACGCGGGGAAACGTCCTGCGGTACATGGGAATCACCGGCGCGCATTTGACCGCGTGCATCACGATCAGCAGATCGGACTGCGCCACGGGGAGGCATTCCGGCACATCGTAACAAATTCGCACCGCCGACCCCATGCGGCGCAGGATCCCGGCCCACTGCGAGGCGGTGCAGCGGTTGCCCGAACTGCGCACAGCCGAGCCGGGCGTGACAATGAGAACATTCGAGGGAATCATCGGCAGGAAGACGGGTGCGATAAGCGCAACCAAAGCGAGACCCGGGGTGGAATCAAGCCGGAGGAAAGGGAGTGCCGCCGACTGCACATCCAACCCCAAACTATGCCTCCCCTTTTTTATTTGGCGTGCAACAGGAAATTCCTGCCTTGATTGGCCAAACCTGGTACGCTGACTTGGAAATGAGCGTTTCACTCGTCAGCACGTGCTTGCCAACAAAGGTTTTCGCCTCGCGGGAGCACGCTTCAGGGCTCTGCGGCTGCAGGGCAGGGGAAACTGATGTGAATTTGGCATGCAATGAATAAAGACAAGATGGAGGTCTGTGTTAAAATACAGAAAATCCCAAAAATTCAAAAGTTTTTCAAAATGAAACGAAATGCAAAACGCTGGAAATGGGTGCCTATAGCGAACTTGATGTTTTGTGTTATTGTTTCTCTATCTTTGGCTGCGTGCCACGAGCGGCCCCAAGTGATCATTGACATCAATGATGCTGAAAAATTGCGTCAGATTTTTGAATCCGAAAAAGTGGCAAGGGAGAAATGGGGAAGAGCAGATACACCTACACCCAATATGAGCACGCGGGCAGAGGATTGAGATCGGAGAGCCAGCATGTGCACCTTTCTGAAAATGAGGTTGTAGGTCAAACCAATAGCTTTGGCACGATTGGGCATTGAGTTTGATGGAAGGATCAAACCCGCCCGCAAGTTTTCACATTGCTTCCGGTGGTGTTCATGGCGGAGGAAGGTTCGCGACTGTTGGGGATAGCTGCCTTCAAGCGCCTGGGCATCTCGACCAAGGAGGGGGCGATTTACCATCATCCGAGGAGGAGCAAGTAAATGCCATGAAGTGGGGCACCTTCTCATTTTCCCCTTTCATCCGCATCCGAGAAGAACGTCCTCCAATCTCATATCCCCAGTTGATTTTCCACTTCAGAGGTCGATGTTTCTTTATGGATCAAGGGACAAGGGATGCCATGTTCGCCTCCTTTTGGCGGACGGATGATGGTCGGACGCCCGCCGAGCGCGCTGAGGCGTTTGGCATCGATCTTTCTCTCATCGAGGAAAACCTGCGGCTGACTCCCGAGCAGCGAATGGACCGGAACCAGGACGCCATTAATCTCATCGACTCGCTCAAGGAGGGCATGTCATAGGATGGGAGGCCTGAAGGACATACTCCTTCGTTTGCATGCCCATGACTGCCAGTTTGTGCTGATCGGCGGCTTCGGAGCCGTGGCGTGGGGTTCGTCCATTGCCACCCGTGATGTGGATGTCGCCTGCGACATGTCTCCGGCCAATCTGCGTCGGGTATGGCTGGCATTGGCGGAACTCGCACCCCGGCATCGAATGGGAAGCGGACGCCCGCTGTTTACCGAAGAGGATGCAGCCCGAGATGGGTGGAAGAATTTGTATCTTGCCACTCGCAACGGCCAAATCGACCTGCTTGGCGAGGTGAAGGGAATCGGTGGTTTTCAGGAGTGCCTCTCCCGGAGCGCCCCCATCACCCTGGACGGCAAAGAAATCCGCATCCTCTCGCTCGAGGCAATGATTCAGGCGAAACGCTCCATGGGGCGTCCCAAGGATTTGCAGACGGTTATGGAACTTGAAGTTGTTCGCGAGCGACTCGGCGATGGATCTTCCCCTGGAAGTGGGGAGGTGTGAATGGGATCCCATAAATCATGCCTGCCAATTTTTATTCCAATTTTTATTTGCTCCAAACGGAATTTTGGGCTGAATCAGGCATTTTCGATAGATGCGCGCAGGGGGCCCGTACCCACCCGGACAAGCCGGCGGATCAGGCTAAATGCCCACCGCAACGTCTCGTCCAGCTCACGGCAATCCGCATCGCAACCAGGGAGAAGGATTTGGTGTCCACGGTGGGAAAATGAGCCCTCTTACCCTTCCGGCACCGGCTTCATTTCGGCATCCGCCCGCCAGACCCGATGCCGGACTTCCACGCCTTCCGGTGCGTAGACCACGAGCGGCAGGCGGCTGTTGTAGCGCAGCAGCTGGATTTCCCCGCCCAAAGTGATGAATCGCTCCACTTCCGGGGCGTCCGGATCGATGCCGATCAAAGTCCCACCCATTGGGCCGAGTTCCTCCAGCACATAGCGGGTGAACCCCCAGCCCTCGATGCGCACGGCCTCCAGGCTGCCGCCGAAAAAATAGTGGTTCACCGGATCGGTCGACACCAGCTTGCCGATTTGCAATTCCACCCGCAGCGAATCCTCGTCGTTGTGCGGCGGCAGCATCAGCACATGGCGGGTCATGCCGACCTCGGGGGGTGGAAATGCCTTGAGATTGCGCTCGGCTTCGCTTTGGGCCGAAGCGGCCGCAGCCAGGATGAAGCTGGAGAGAATGAGAAGGCCGGTTGGTTTCATTGTTTTGAATATATAAAGAATAAACCATGCCTGCAAATTTTTATTTGTCCCTGGATGGTCGAACTCCAAAAATTGCTTCCTGTAGGGATGCCAGAGAGGCGGCGGTGGTCTGACGGGATGCGGGACAAAAAAGCCGAGCGGCATCCGTGGGGAGCCGCCCGGCAGAAGTCGAGCGCGGTTATTTCGTGGCCGCGCCCATTTGATGGGTTAGCGATTCGGGCCTGAGCCGTCGCGCGGGCCGTCGCCGGCCTGACGTCCGGTGCCATCACGGGGACCCTGGCGCTTGCCCTGACCTTTGCCTTGGCCGCTGTCGGGGCCGCGTCCGTCGCCACGGCGTGCTTCAAGCGCGTGGCCGCTGAGCATTTCCAGCGAGCAGTCGATGGCGGCATCTACGCCGTCGCTGCAACCCGGGCCTGAGCCGTCACGTGCGCCGCCGCCATTGCGGCGTCCGGAGCCGTCACGCGGTCCTTGTTGTTTGCCTTTTCCTTTGCCTGCGTTCTTGCCTTGTCCCTGGCCGTCGCAGCCGGCGTTCATTTCCAGCGAGCAGTCGATGGAGGCTTCCGCACCGTCGCTGCAACCCGGGCCTGAGCCGTCACGTGCGCCGCCGCCATTCTGGCGTCCGGAGCCGTCACGCGGTCCTTGTTGTTTGCCTTTTCCTTTGCCCGCGTTTTTGCCTTGTCCCTGGCCGTCGCAGCCAGTGTTCATTTCAAGCGAGCAGTCGATGGCTGGAGCGTCGCATTGGCCGCCCTGGCCTTTTCCTTTTCCTTTGCCGGTGCCGTCGCAATCGCCGCATCCGGCGGCCGAGGCCAGCGATGCCATGGCGGCGATGGTGCCACCGGCAATCCATGTGATGATCCATTTTTTGGTTTTCATGATTTTTTGTTTGGTTTGTGGTTCTGGTGGTCTGGAATTCGGGTTTCACAGCCATCCGGCCGCGTTCCTTTTCCTTCCCACTACAATCAAACCACAGCTACATGAATTTCCGGGTATCGACGCGATGACAAAATTGTCATTTTTCACCCGGGTGCATGCCGTGTCGCCGGACGCCCGCGGTGAGCCGCTTGGGAAATTCACTTGCGGGGGGATGGGCCGGGTGTAGTCTGAAATACGCCCCCGCAACCAAAAGGAATTAAAAATGAAAACCACGACATTGAAGAGACGCCGGTTCATCGGCGGCGGCGTGGCGGCGGCGGCCGCTATATCATGGAACAACCCATTGTTTGCCGATGCGCCGACGGGTGCCGGGGATGGGGCCGACGGCGATTCTCCTTGGGATGTGGTGGCCGTGCGGAATGGGGGGCCGGTGGAAATGTTCGAGGCTGGGATCGCGGCCTTGGGCGGGATGGGGGCGTTCGTTCGCGAGGGGCAGAGCGTGCTGGTCAAACCCAACATCGCCTGGGATCAACCACCGGAAATCCCCGCCAACACCAACCCGGAACTCGTCGGAGCCATCGTGCGGCACTGCCTCGCCGCCGGCGCATCCCGCGTGCTCGTGCTCGATCACACCTGCCACAACTGGGAGCGCAGCTATGAGAACAGCGGCATCGCCGCCGCCGTGACCGAAGCCGGCGGCGTGATGGGCCACGCCAACCAGGAGCGCCACTACCGTGAGGTGGAATTGCCCGAGGCGCGCAGCCTCAAGACCACGCTTTACCACCGCGAGGTGCTTGAGACCGATGTGTTCATTAACGTGCCCATACTCAAGCACCACGGCGGCACGCGCCTGACCATGTGCATGAAAAACCTCATGGGCGTTGTCTGGGACCGCCGCTTCTTCCATGCCAACAGCCTCGATCAGTGCATCGCCGACTTGTGCTTTGCGCCGCGGGTGCCGGATCTGAATATTCTGGACGCTTTCCGCATCCTCCGCCGCCACGGCCCGCAGGGCCGCGCTGAGGACGATGGTGAGATCGTTCGTTACCAGATGCTGGGCCGCGACATGGTGGCTCTTGATTCGGCGGGCGCGCGGCTCTTTGGCATGGAGCCGCTGGAGGTCGGGCACATCCGCCTTGCAGCGGAAATGGGCGGCGGCGAGGCGGACCTGAGCAAACTGCGGGTCAACCGCATCACCCTTGAGGGATGAAAACAACCCTTTACCGGCACCTGCGCCTGTGGCTGGGAGGCTTGGTGCTCGTGCTCTGCGCGATGGTTTTCGCCGACATCGCCGGATGGCTGCCGGAGGGCGCGCCGCGTGTGATTTTGTGGTTTCAGTTCGTGCCGTCGCTGCTTTCCTTTTCGACGGGTGGCGGATGGCTGGCCGCTGGATTCTTGCTGGTGGTGTTGCTCACCGTGCTGTTCGGGCGCGTGTATTGCGCGATGCTCTGCCCCTTGGGTGTGCTGATGGATGTGAGCGCCCGCGTGGCAGGTCGGACCGGCCGCCGCCGCCGGCTTCCGTATCGTCCGAACCGTCCGGTCGTGCGTGCTCTGGCAGTGGCTGTGTGTGCGGTGGGCCTGCTGGCGGGCACGGCCGTGCCGCTTGGTCTTCTCGACCCCTATAGTTTGTTCGGAAAAATTGTGGCCACCACCCTGCGTCCGCTGGCTGGCTGGGCGCACGAGGGCTTATCGATTGCCGGCTTGCTGCCTCCGGCTGCGGTTTCTCCGGTGGCGTGGGGGGCGGCGGGCCTGGGGCTCGGGGCGCTGGTGGTGATCACTGCCATGGCGGTGAAGCGTGGCCGCCTGTGGTGCAACACGGCCTGTCCGGTGGGCGCGGTGCTTGGATTGCTATCGCGAAAAGCCCGGTTCCGCTTGCGGATTGCCGGGGACGCCTGCGTCGCCTGCTCGATGTGCGCGCGCGTGTGCCCTGCCCAGTGCATCGACTTCCGCAATTTCAAAATCGATCATTCGCGCTGTGTGATGTGTCTTGAATGTGTGGCATCCTGCCGCCGCAATGGGATTTCCTTCCGCCGCGAGCTGGTAAAATCAGCGCCATCAGTGCCATCAGCGCCCGCCCAAAGCGAAAAAAAGCAACCGGCATCCGCCACAAAGCCAGCCCTGCCGAATGCCAAACGCCGTGCCGCCCTCGGGCTCGCCTTGACACTGCCCGTGGCGGCCCTGACCGCCCGGCAGCAGGAAGGCAGCGGTGGACAGCAGCGGCGAAGAGGCGGGCATGGGGAAGGCGAGGGACGCGGCGAGGGACGCGGTGA
>SLCJ01000331.1 GCA_007125835.1 Verrucomicrobiales bacterium
GCGGACCCGCATGTGGGGGTGACGATGACTCGCGATGCACCGCCGGTGTTCCAGAATGAGTCCGGGTTCGGGGTGTCGTTGGCGGGGTTCGAGAATTTGGATTTCCGCGACCCACGCGAGGATGCGCTGGATTTGTATGAGGAACTGAACACGCCCGAGTCGGGGCCCGGTGCGGCGATGGCGCAGGGCGATGATCCGGTGGCTTTCCTGCGTCGCGTGGCTTTGGACGCTCGGGTGAGCGCCCGGCATCTGGAAGAGATTCGTGGTCGGTATCGTCCGGGGGGCGGGTATCCGGGTGGATTCGGGCATCAACTCAGGGAAATTGCGGGCCTGATTGGAGGGGGGCTCGATGCGCGGGTGTATTATGCGAGCTTAGGTGGGTTTGACACCCACAGCAATCAGGCGGGTGCGCATGCCGCCTGCCTGCGCACGCTGGATCGTTCACTGGCTGCTTTCTGGCGCGACATCCGGGAGCAGGGAAATGACGAGCGGGTGATGGTGATGACGTTTTCCGAGTTTGGCCGCCGCGTGCACGAGAACGAGAGTGCGGGCACCGACCATGGGGCTGCGGCTCCCCTTTTCCTCTTGGGCGGCGGGCGGCGTCATGCCGGGGTGTATGGGGCGAATCCCAACCTGGCACCCGATGCCCTGGACCGCGGCGATGTGGCGCACCAAGTGGATTTCCGCCAGGTCTATGCGACGGTGCTGCGCGACTGCCTCGGCACCGATCCCGCGCCCATCATCGGCGGCGAACACCAGCCGGTGGATTTTTTTGGGGTGTGAGTTGTGGTCTGGTCAGCGGTCAGCGGTCAAGGAGCAAGGAGCAACCAACAACCAACAACCAACAACTACCTCACGGTGCCGCAGGCACATTCACGGTTTGCGGTTCGGCGTTGTGAATGCGGAGTGTGGCTGTGGTGGCGGGCAGTCCGTGGACGCGGCGCAGGGTGTGACTGGTGAGGCGTCCCTCTTCCCATGCGATGTCCACCTCGATGCCGCCGCGTGCCCGCAGTCCGGTGAGCGAGCCTGAGGGCCAGGCATTTGGGAGGGCGGGGAGCAGGTCGATTTCGATTTGGGTTTCGCCTTGTTCATCGGTGTGGAGGCGGCTTTGCACGAGCATCTCGGCGATTCCGGCGGTGGCTCCGAAATTGCCGTCGATCTGGAAGGGTGGGTGTGCATCAAATAGATTCGGGTAGGTCGATCTTTGCAGCAGGGCGATGACGTGCGAGTGGGCCAGTTCGGCGTCGGCAAAGCGGGCGGCAAAATTGATCGCCCAGGCGCGGCTCCAGCCGGTGGCGGCGCCGCCATGGCGCATCCGGTAGTCGTGGGATTTGCGGATGGCGGTGACGAGTTCGGGGTGGTGGTGGCGGTTGACCGCGTTGCCAGGGTGGAAGGCGTAGAAGTGGCTCATGTGGCGGTGGCCTTTTTCGGGTTCTTCGAAGGGTTGGTCCCATTCAAGCAGGCGGCCGTCGGGACCGATGTTCAGGCCCGGATCGACGCGCGGCAGTTTTTCGGTGATTTCTCGCACGAGGTCGTCCTCGATGCCGAGGATGCGCGCCGCCTGGAGCGTGTGGGTGAGCACTTCGGTGATGATTTGTTGCCCCATGGCGTGGGCCTTGCCGACGGCGGCATTCTGCCCTTCCGGCGTGCGGAAGCTGTTTTCTGGTGAGCTTTCCGGATAGCTGATGAGGCGGCCTTCGCCATCATCTTGGAGCCAGTCGAGGTAGAAGCGCGACTTGCCGGCGAGCAGCGGCCAGGCTGTGGTGCGGAGGAAATTTTCGTCGAGCGTGTATTCCCAACGCATCCAAAGGTGTTGGGCGAGCCAGCCGCCGCCGTGGATCCAGGCGCCCCAGAAAGCGGTGCGTGCCTGCTGCCAGGCTGGCACCCAAAGGTCGGTGGCATGATGGGCCATCCAGCCACCCATACCGAATTGTTGGCGCGCGGTGTTGGCTCCGCGTTCGGAGAGCCGTTCGGTGAATCGGAAAAGCGGGTCGTGGGTCTCGCTCAGGTTGGCTGGCTCGGCGGGCCAGTAGTTCATTTGCAGGTTGATGTTGAGGTGGTAGTCCGCATTCCAGGGGGCAGCGATGTGGTGGTTCCAGAGGCCCTGGAGGTTGGCGGGGTTGGAGCCCGGGCGGGACGAGCCAAGCAACAGGTAGCGTCCGTATTGGAACAGGATTGCGGCGAGGGCGGGGTCGTCGGCACCTTCGCGCACCGCATCGAGGCGGGCGTTGGTCGGGGTGGCGTTTGCCTCATGGCCGCCGAGGTCAAGTCGGCAGCGGTCCATCAGTGCGCGGTGGTCTTCCACGTGGGTGTTGAGGATGCGCTGCCAGATGCTTCCCGCGTCGATGCCGTCGTCACCGGTGGCACCGCCTCTGTCGATGGCGGTGGGGATGATGTCGCGGAGGGCTTCGAGGCGGCCGGAGTCGGGGAATGAGGTGGCGGCGGTGAGCAGGATGAGCACTTCGTCGGCGTTGCTCACGGTGATCGTGTCGTCGTCCGCAGTCATTTCGCCGCCCTGCGGAAACACGCGCGCCATAGTGGCGAATTCCACACCCGTCATGTCCGGGACCGGCTGGCTGTCGAGAACTCCCGTCCGCTGGGTAACGGTGCCCGCCATGAAGAGCGTGTGATTTTCCTCCGAGGCGGTGGTTGCGGTGGGGTGATTCGCATCGAGGGGCCGCGTGAGACGCGTCGTGAATGAGATCGAACCGGGCTCGCTGGCGGACCAGTGGATGGCGAGCAAGCCGTCGGGCGCCGAGGCGATCACCGAGCGGGAGTGAGTGATGCCGTCCTGCTGCCAGGTGGTGGTGGCAAGACCGTCGCGCAGGCACAGGCTGCGGCGGTATCCTTCGATGCGGTCCTGGCCCGGGGCCTGGTTTTCTAGGTGGAGATCGCCGAGGGTCTGGTGCGAGCGGACAATGTCAAGGCGTGAGAACGACTCGACCACGGCGCGATCGGCATCGGGAAAACGTCCTTCGCGCAGCAAAGCGCGCACGTTTTCGAGGTCGTCGGGGGTGCCCACCGCGTCGACCATTGGCGACTCGGGCCCGGCCCACATGGAATCCTCGTTGAGCTGGATGCGCTCGGTGCCGGTGTGCCCGAAGACCATCGCTCCCAGCCAGCCGTTTCCGACAGGCAGCGCTTCCTCCCAGGGGCCGGCGGGTTGAGCGTACCACAGTTCAAGGGGCGGGCTTTCCCCGCGAGCGGGGGAGAGGGCAAGAACAGCCAAGGCAACCGTGCAGGACATCGATTTCATGGAGCTCCAATACGGAACTGTTGGGAATATCTGTCAAAATCTTGAAAATTTTTGGTTTGGGGGGTGGCGGGTCGGCGGTGGATGGGACAGCGGGTCGCCGGGAGAAATGCGTGGTTGGGAGGTAAACGGAGCTTGCCGGAGCGGGGGTTCAGGGGCATGGTTGCACCCTATGGCAGACTATGATTTGATTGTGATAGGTGGCGGTCCCGCCGGATATGTAGCGGCGATCCGGGGAGCCCAGCATGGGAAGAAAGTGGCTTGCGTGGAAGCTGATCGTGCCGGTGGCACCTGCCTCAACTGGGGGTGCATACCGACCAAAAGCCTACTGCGCAATGCGGAGC
>SLCJ01000156.1 GCA_007125835.1 Verrucomicrobiales bacterium
ACTTCGCACCAGGCGTGCGAGGCCTGGGCTCCGCGGAGGTGTGCCTCGGGCCCGTTGTAGAGGTAGCCGCTGACATAGCGCGCCGGAATCCCAAGGGAGCGGCACAGGCCGATCATGAGATGAGCAAAATCCTGGCAGACGCCGCGGCGGTTGTGCAGCACTTCTTCCATGTGGGTGGATGCGGTGGTGGCATCGGGTTGGTATTCCCATTCCCGATGGATGAATTCCATCAGGGCGGCCGCAGCCTCAAGCACGTCATCGATCCCTCCGCCCACGTCCAGGGCGAGGCGCCACACCTCGGGTGCGGTCGAAACATAGCGGCTACCGCCGAGAAATGGCCTCAGCTCGTCGGAGAGGGTCCGGCGCAGGGTGGAAAAATCCATACGCGGCAAGCCGGCGGTACGTTGCGAGGAGGTATTGACCACAGAGCGGGCTTCGATGAGCAGTTCGTCGTGGGGTTCGGGAATTTCGAACCAATGGACATAGTTGCGGTGTTCGTCGCGAAAATGGCGCAGCCGGACCGGGGGATTGACGTTGAGAAGGAAGAAAACCACGCGCCCGGGGTCGTCACTGGCGGGCCGCAGGCGCAGCTCGTTGTAACTGTCGCCCACAGGCTGCCGGTAGCGGTAGCGGGTGCGGTGCAGGACATTAAGTTTCATGGATGCGGCGGCGGATTACGGAGCGGGAGCGGAGCGGGCCGCAGGGGCATGTCACTGCTGTTGTTGTTGTTGGGAGGCTGGGTCCGGCTGACCGGCGTGCCAGGCTTCCGCCGGCAGGATGGTGGTGTCGGGGGGAGCATCGATGGGAAGCAGGTCGGCGTAAAACACAAATGTCTCGAAAATGGCTTGCCCCACGCGGTTGAGATTCTGCTGCAGCCGGTCGATATACAAGTGCAACCCCTCGCTGAAGATTTCCTCAACGGTGCCGTAGTCGAGGTCGGCCCGCAGGCGTCCAACCACTCGCACCGGCTCAGATGACAATTCCGGGCGGCGTGCCGTAAGCGTCCGCAGGGCGCGGTCCACTTCGCGCACGGCGTAGCGTACGGAGCGTGGAAATTCGTCGGAGAGAAAGAGAAAGGCGATTATGCGCGGCGGGTCGAGGTGGTTGCTGCCCTCATGGAAGGCATGGTAGGCGGAGCAGGAATGGAGCAGCGAGGCCCAGCGCAGCGGGTTGGCTTTCGGCTGGGGCGGCAGCACGGGGGGCACGTCGGAACAGGCATCGACGAGGCGTGAGGTTTGGTCGCCGCGTTCGAGGTAAGTGCCCATTTGCAAAAACAGCCACCCCTCGGAGCGCACCATGGTTGATCTCGCGATGCCTTGGAAAAGGTAGGATTCGCGCATCACCTGGTCATAGTATTCGTTGGGGTCGCTTTGACGCAGTGCCCGGGCTCCCGGGCTCGTGATCTGGTGGTAAAGCTGGTTGAGGCACTGCCACAACTCGTCGGAAATCTGGTCGCGGACCATGCGCGCGTTTTCACGGGCGCTGCGGATGCAGTTGACGATGGAATTCGGGTTGTTGCGGTCTTCGCTGAAAAAAGCGCCCACCTCCTCGGCTGTTACCGAGTGGCCTGCGGCGAGAAAAGCCTCTTCGTCGCCGGTGGTGCGGAGAATGGGTTTCCAGAACC
The DNA here is from genome assembly GCA_007125835.1 of Verrucomicrobiales bacterium. Classification (GTDB taxonomy): domain Bacteria; phylum Verrucomicrobiota; class Verrucomicrobiia; order Verrucomicrobiales; family SLCJ01; genus SLCJ01. The sequence goes on from SLCJ01000156.1 coordinate 1,625, forward strand.
CGGCCTCCTCCTGTTGGCCGGCACCGGCGTCGAGCATGAGCTGGTGGTTGGCCTGGAGCAGGCGGGCGAGGTTCTCCGCCCGTTCCATCGATCGGGCGATCCAAAAAATACTGTCGGCAACGCGGCTGAGCATGGCTGGGGAAGGAATCAAGTGGTTTCGGTGGTCTCGTGCGGCACCACCACCTTGTCAGTTTTATCTCCGCGGTCGTCCCACAGCACCCAGGTGTCCTTGCTACCTCCACCCTGCGAGGAATTGACGACAAGCGATCCCTCTCGCAGGGCAACGCGGGTGAGCCCCCCGGGCAGCACCCGCACATTTTCGCCGTAGAGCACGTAGGGGCGAAGATCAACATGGCAACCGCGGAAGCCGTCACCGGAAAGCACCGGGTGGCGCGAAAGGGCCAGCACCGGCTGGGCGATATAGTTGCGCGGGCGAGCCAAGAGACGGCGGCGGAATTCCTCGATTTCGGAAGCCGATGCGGCCGACCCCATCAACATGCCGTAGCCGCCGGATTCATCCACCGCCTTGACCACCAGCCCGGGCAGGTTTTCCAGGATATACTGGAGGTCCTTTTCCCGGCTTCCCAGATAGGTCGGTACATTGGGGAGAATGGGCTCTTGGTCGAGGTAATAACGGATCATATCCGGCACGAAAGCGTAGACCGCCTTGTCGTCGGCCACACCGGTGCCTATCGAATTGGCCAGCGCCACCTGCCCCGCCCGGTAGGCGCCGACCAGTCCCGGCACACCCAGCAACGAATCCTTGCGGAAAAACAAGGGATCGAGAAAATCGTCGTCGACGCGGCGGTAGATCACATGAACCTGCACCAGCCCCGAGGTGGTGCGCATGAACACGCGCTCGCCACGCACGATCAGATCGCGCCCCTCAACGATCGGAACACCCATCTGGCGGGCCAGATAACTGTGCTCGAAATACGCGCTGTTGTGCACCCCGGGGGTGAGCACCACAATCACCGGCTCGCCCACCCCGGGGGGCGCGAGCCAGGCCAGTGTGTCTCGCAGCATGGTGCCGTAGCCGTCCACCGGACGCACCGGTAGCGAACGCAGCAGATTGGGGAACGCGCGTTTCATGGCCTGGCGGTTTTCGAGGACGTAGGAGGCCCCGGAGGGCGTGCGTAGGTTGTCTTCCAGCACGTAGTAGGTGCCGTCGCGGTCGCGCACGAGGTCCGAGCCGCAGATGTGGACATAGATGTTGTGCGGCACTTTGAACCCACGGAACGCTGCCCGGAAATGCGAGGCCGACTCGACCATGTCCCGCGGCACGACCCCGTCGTTGAGGATTTTCTGGCCGTGGTAAATGTCGCAGAGGAACAGGTTCAACGCCGTGATCCGTTGTTGCAAGCCCGCCTCGATCACCTCCCACTCCCGGCGCGGAATGACCCTCGGCACCAAATCAAAAGGGAAAATGCGTTCGGTGCCCTGCTCGTCGCCATAGACGGTGAACGTCACGCCGCGCCGCAGAAACGAGGCGTCCGCCTTGCGTTGCCGCAGTTCGAAATCGTCCATGTCGAGATCGTCTAGGCGTTTCACGACTTTCCGGTAATGCGGACGCGTCGAGCGATCACCATCGAACACTTCATCGTAGAACGATCCGGAGTCGTATTTTTCGAAAAGCTGCTTCATGGTCTTTTCCGTGTAGAGAGCGCGGCGCACACCAGGCCGATCACCAGACGGTAAGCAGATGGCATGCCGACCTTGAGGAGTGCCCGCGAGCGGGCTTGGGGAGCAGAGAGCGGTCGCGTTGATCCCGCTGCCACTTTCCCTTGCATCCGCTACGAACGAAACTGACCGGAAAACACCCTTTTCCGCTCCCGCACCCGGCGGGGCAAGGCGTGCCGCCACCCCGGGCTTGATGTGCCGCCCGCCTACACCTATATTCCCGAGCCTCTTTCAGCCGGTGCCGGATGACGAACGCA
>SLCJ01000022.1 GCA_007125835.1 Verrucomicrobiales bacterium
CCACCAATAACTGAATGCGTTGGAACAAGCCATCGCGAGAACAGGATGCCCTATCGCCATCCGGAAAATCCAAGACGTCCGAGCCGGTGCTCCACTGCAAGGACGCGGGCGCCAAGTACCTGACCACCGAGCAACGTGCCGCGCGCTATCTGGCCTCTGCCAGGGAATCCCCCCAACTGCTGGATCACCCTGAATCCGGCGACTCCGCCCGCATCATCTAAAACAAGGCTGCCAGCGACCTCACCGTGCTGTTGCGGTCCGCCGATCACGGTCAATTGTGGAACCGCCCGCTTACCCTCATCGATGATCGCATCCACGGAGGTGGTTGGACGGGTGGTGTGGCAATCGGTTTTTTGTGTTTGTGAGGGGACGCGGAGGGCGGCAGCAAACCGCCCCCACTGGGACTCGCGTTGTTGCGTCGGTCACTGGTCTCCGCGAAGGATGTGTCTTGTGCTCTTGGTCGGGTGTGGTGACGGGGTGGAATGTGTCGGGGCGGGAAGCGTCACGACGCGCCTTCTGCCAGCCCTTCAGGGGCGGGGTGATAGGCCATGTGACCCGGGGTATCGCTTCGCTCAACTCCGCGCTGCCATCTTACACCCCTCCGGGGTGCCCTGGCCAAAGCGGCTCTCACCTCAAAGCCCACCGTGAGTTGCGTAGGTAGCAAGAAAGCCAACTCATCGCTCTTTGACCTCAGCGCATCACCGGAAAAAAGAGGAGGAATTGACGCATGTCTGAAGACGGTGCCGCGACGGGAAAGCGTGTGAACAAGGCAACGGGGAGGCGATCATGGGTCGCCTTCCCGCCAAGCGAATCAGCGCCTGAGGAAGCAAATGACCAGCCACACCCAGCCCAGCAACCACCCTCGGGCCCGGTAACCCATGTTCTGACCGCGCCTGATCACTGATGATCACCCCCCACTCCGCTTTCCATCTCCTTACTGGCTCGCGGGGACCTTGACCTCGAACCAATCGAACCACCCGAGGTCATCGAACGAGCCGATGCCAACCCGACCTCTGCGAAACAACCGCTCCTCATCCCTTGCGTGCATGATGGGCACTTCCATGTCGTCGCACCAGGCGATGATGTCGCCTGTATCCGGTTGGTGCCAGATGCGGATGGTGTGGAATCCATCGCTGAGGAGGCGGGGCACCGGCTGCACCAGATGGGGGAGCTTTTCGCGGTCGGCTCCATTGACCCGCATCACCACATTGTGCACGGCCGAATTCTCGGCGGAGAAATGAACGTAATAGAATTGCTCCGGCCCTTGGTAGCCGAAAAACAGGATTAAATCACGCCCGGGCACCGACCTGGCTGTGGCCACGCGCCCGTGCGCGGTGAGCACCACTTCGCCCACCTCCAAATCGCGCACCAGCGACCACGCCATTGGCGCGCGGATGCGGCCCGGCGGGCCAATCTCCGTAAGCGCGTAGACATGCCTGACCTTGCCGGCCTCTTCGTCCTTCAGCTCCATCCACTCCCACTGCGAACCGGGCCGGACCTCCCATCGCTCCTCGCCCGCCTGCCGAAACTCATCGCGCCACACAACTCGCCCGGCCGGCGCCGGAATCGGATCAGCGGGCGCAAGCCCATCGATCGTGTCAGCGGCACCCTCGCAAGCCGTGCCATGCCACAACCCCATCGCGAGAGCACACCAAAGCGCCTGGAGCGGCCAATGCCGGACCACACCGCCGGGCACATTCGGACAAGCCGGACTACGCATCACTGCCTGGGGGCCAGCGGGTCGGGCGGCAGAACCAGATTGCGCAGCGCCTGCTCGAATGCCTCGCGTTCAGCGGCGTCCAGACGTCCATCGCCATCCACATCGTAACGCTCGCGTAATTCTGACACAAGCCGCCGCACTTCACGGCGGTGTTCCTTGACCGCGCGCCGCATCGCAGCCCGCTCTTCGGTGTCGAGCACGCCGTCGCGGTTCAGGTCGAAGCGTTCCAGCGCCACCTGCCTGCGCTGCCGCCAGCGTTCGCGCATTTCCGCCCGGGCGGCGGCAATCTCCTCATCGGAAAGCTTCCCATCGCCCGTGGTGTCGTAGCGGGCGATCAAATCCGCCCGGCGCTGTTCCATATCTCTCTCCCAATTTTCGGTCGCCTGTCGGCGCCCCTCGGGAGTCAGGTTGCCATCGCGATCGCGCTCGTAACGCAGCAGCATCTCGATCTCGCGCTCGCGCATTCTCTCCGCGCCGTCGCGACGCACGCGGGCCCTTTGCTCCTCAGTCAACTCGCCGGTGCCGTCTGTGTCATACTTCTCGAGAAGCTGACGACGCCTCTCAGTCATCTCTTCGGCCTGGTCCGACGTGGCTGCCCCTTCATCCGCCTCTGGCTTTTCCGTCCCAGCATTTTCCTGGGCCCCGGGATCGCCGTCCTCGCCGGGGGCGGGCTTCGCGGGATCGGCGGCAGGTTTCTCCGCTGGGGGCGGCTCGGGCTTCGCCGTATCGTCGGCGGAATGGACAACCGCTGCGGGAACCGCAACCCACAACAACGCAATGAGAATTTTTTTCATGACAGGATCAGGGATAGACGAAAACAACCACTCTGGCAAGAAAAGAAACCCGCGCGACGCCCCCGGGTTTCCGAAAATCCGATTCCGGGAGGCCTGCGGATCAGGCCTTTTCGCGCCGCCTTGTGACCCCATCCTCAATCATGCGGAAGAAAAGTGCGGTGAACGGCAGCGCCAGGGTGCTGGCTAGAATCATCCCTCCCACCACCACAGTGCCAATCTCCTGGCGGCTCGCCGCCCCCGCTCCCGTGGCCAGCATGAGCGGAAGCGCTCCGATCACAAAAGTCAGGGCGGTCATCACAATCGGCCGGAAACGCTGCCGCGCCGCCGCCAAGGCTGCCTCGACAGATGACATCCCCTCTCTGCGGTTCCGCGCCGCGAAATCCACAATCAAAATCGCATTCTTTGCCGACAAACCGATCAGCACCAGCAAGCCGACCTGGAAATAAATGTCGTTGGGGAATCCGCGCCATTGCGCCGCCAGCACAGCGCCCAGCACGCCGAAAGGCACCGCCGTGGCCACAGCCAGCGGCAGCGACCACCTTTCATACTGGGCCGCCAGAATCAGGAACACCATGACCATCCCAAACGCAAAGGCCATCCCCCCGGCCCCTTCGCCCGCTTCAAGTTGAAAGGCCTCGCCGATCCATCCGAGCGAGACATCCGCCCCGGTGTCGCTGCGCACGACCGCCACCGCTTCCTCCAAAGCCGCCTTCACCTCGCCTGTGGTGTATCCCGGAGCGGGGTCGGCGGTGATGCGCGCCGCCGGAAACAAATTGAAGCGGCTGACCACATCCGCACCAGATGTCCGACGCAGCGTCACGAGCGAATCGAGCGACACCATTTCGCCCGACCCCGAACGAACAAACACTTTCGCCAGGTCCTCGGGCTCCATCCGGAACTCCGCCTCCGACTGCACATTAACCTGCCACAGCCGCCCCAAATAACTAAAATCGTTCACGTAAAGCGAACCGAATGTACCCCGCAACGCGTCGTAGACATCGTTGATCGGCACGCCGATTGCCCTTGCCTTTTCGCGATCGACG
>SLCJ01000023.1 GCA_007125835.1 Verrucomicrobiales bacterium
CGGCAGGACTCGCGCGGATGAGTGGACGCTGCCGCCCAGTTTCGATATGGGAGAGGCTCTCGCACCCGAAGAGGAATGGACGGCATTGTGCCACGAATAACCAGCGGTGAAGATGACTAGCTTCGACACAAATATCGCCGTTTACGCCGCGAATGCTGCCTCTCCTTGGCATGAAGCCGCGAAGCGGTTTCTCCTATCACTTGCTCTGCGGAAGGATGTTGCCGTGTGTGAACTGGTGTTGGTGGAGCTGTATTTAAAGCTCCGAAATGAGAGGATCTTCCCGCGGCCATTGACCGCGCCGCAGGCCGCTGCGGTTTGCCAAACTTATCGCAAAAACAGGGCTTGGATGCTGATTGAGGCGGCGTCAATCATGGACGAAGTCTGGACTCAAGCGGCAGAGCCCGGCTTTGCCTTCCGTCGCATCATCGATTTGAGGTTGTCCCGCACGTTGCGGCACCATGGCGTCACAGACTTTGCGACCTCGAATGAGAAGGATTTTGTGGGACAGGGATTCTCCCGAGTTTGGAATCCACTGCTGGAATGATTGGCCAAACCGCTGGCGCTAGCATTGCTTCCTCGTATTAGACTGATTCAGCCGATCTTCCCAAACACAGCGCCGCCGAGCAGGACCTGGTCGTCCTCGTCATAGAGGGCGCACACCTGCCCTGGTGTGAGCGCGCGGCGCGGTCGCTCGAACTCAAGCCGCCCGGATAACCCGTCGGCGTCGACCCACAACCGGGCCGGCGAGGCTTGCGTGCGGTAGCGGGGCTGTGCGAATACCAAATGGCCCTGTTGGCCCACCGCTCCCTCTTGCCCCTCCGCAGTGGGCGCGAGCGGTTCGCCGGTCCAGGAAAGCGAATGCAGGGTGCACTCGCTGGCATAGAGCCCCTCGGTCGAGGGCAGGTCGTAGCCCACGACCAGTTCGTTGGTTTCCGGACGCTTCGCCACCACCACGTAGGCCACGCCATGACGTGGCGAGGCCACACCGTGCCCCTTGCGCTGGCCCAGCGTGTAAAGGTGCAGCCCTTTGTGCTCGCCGAGCACACGGCCCTCCAGATCAACGATGGGGCCTGGCGAATCCGGAAGATAGGTTTGGAGGAAATCACGCATTCGAATTTCACCAATGAAGCAAATTCCCTGGCTGTCTTTTTTGCCTGCGGTAGGCAGCCCGAGCTTCCGCGCAATCTCGCGCACCTCGGGCTTTGCCAGGTCTCCCAGGGGAAAAGCGGCCGCATCCGCCTGCTCCGGTCGCAGCATGGCGAGGAAATAGCTTTGGTCCTTGTTCGGGTCGCAACCGCGAAGAATGCGTGCCCGGCCATTTGATTGGTTTCTGTCAATCCGCGCGTAGTGGCCCGTTCCCACAGCATCAAAGCCAGCCTCCCCCGCATATTCAAGGAACGCACCGAACTTCATCTCGCGATTGCACATGACATCAGGATTGGGAGTCACCCCCTCGGAATAGCCGCGCAGTAAGTAGTCGACCACCCTCTCGCGGTATTCCTTCATGAGGTTCACCACCCGGAAAGGAATACCGAGGTGCTCCGCCACTTTTCTGGCATCCTCGATGTCCTCCATCCAAGGGCAGTTGCCGGCGATATTGTCCTCATTGATCCAGTTTTTCATGTAGGCACCCTCCACCTCGTGCCCCTGCTCCTTGAGCAGGGCTGCGGCGACACTGCTGTCCACCCCACCCGACATACCTACGAGAATTTTCATCGGGATACTGTAGAGTAAGTCGGCCACTCGCGCCAGAACCGCCTTCGCACCCCGCCAGCATTTGATCCTTCCATGCGTGTATGCATCGTCCATTACCATCTCCGTCCGGGCGGGGTCACGCGGGTGATTGAAGAGCATGCCCGCCATCTGTGCGAGCAGGGCGTCGATGTGCGGATCCTCAGCGGCGAGGCCGCCCCCCGGGATTTTCCCGACATCGAGGTGCTCGCAAACCCAGCCCTGGGCTACCGCAGTGCGCTGCTCTCGGGTGCGGAGCTGGACGAGCTTGCGGGTTGGCTGCTGAGGCATGGAGGCGATGGCGATACCGTATACCACGTTCACAATCCCTCGCTGGGAAAGAACCCGGCACTGCCCCTGTTGGTGGCGCGCATGCTGGAGGCTGGCGCGGCGGTGGTCGCCCATCATCACGACTTTGCCGAAGACGCCCGTCCCTGGCTCTACCGCGCCCTGTCGGAGGAAATTTGCAGCCACCTCTATCCGGTCCACCCACGGGTCCGTCACCTGACCACATCCCCCGACTTCGGCCGGCCCCTGATCTCTGCCGGTGTGCCCGAGGCATATGTCACGGCCATCCCCAACCCGGTGGCCCCCCCCCCGTGGGCGGGCACAAGCGACCCGGACAACGGCGTGATTCTCTACCCCACCCGGGCCATCCGGCGAAAGAACCTGGGCGAATTTCTGCTTTGGTCGGCACTGGCACCCCCTGGCCACCGCTTTGCGGTCACACTCGCCCCGGCAGCCGACTCCGCCGAACGCACCGCCTATGGGCAATGGAAGACAGCCGCCAGCCAGTGGCGGCTTCCGGTCGACTTTCTTGAAGGACGCCCCACCCCTCCTGTCGCAGTCGCCGCCACCACATCCATGCAGGAAGGATTTGGCATGGCCTTTGCCGAGCCCTGGCTGGCCGGGATCCCGGTGGCGGGACGCAGCCTGCCAGCCGCCACCCGACTTCTCACTGAGGCCGGGCTTCGCCTCGAACGCGCCTACGAATCCATCGATGTGAGCCGGTTCCCACTGCCGGAACGATTTAGTCAGCAGCGGGACCGTCCTCCGGCCCCACTCGGACCAGAGGGGTGCACCGCGCACGCCCTGGGTCCGGCTGTCACCGACTTCAAGAACCTCGAAGCCGACGCCCAACGCGCTGTGATCCAGGCCATCTGCCGCGATAAGTCGCTGCGTGATGAAATCCGCTTTGTGACAGCAGAGCAAGGATCACAATCCGCCAGCGCCTGGCTGGCGGCGGCCCTGGCCCCGGCAGACCCATCGGAAATCGAGCGCGCCGCGGCCGTCGTGCGCCAGGTCTGCGACCCGGCAGCCGTGGCCCGCATCCTCCTGGACGTGTATGTCGACGCACTTCGCGCCCCGGACACCGCCCCCATCGATTTCGCCTGCCCGAAAACCATGTTTTCCTGTTGGAATCGAAAGAGCGCCGACACCCCAGCAACCTGATTGCGATCCAAATTCAGGCATCCTGACCTACCCCCGGAAAACCAAGCATTGATCCGGGTGAACATGTCGGTTTGGTGAGCCATTTTGTGGATTTTCGCCGCTGATCCAGCCCGGTCCATGACGATGGCGCAGCTCCATCTTTACCAAGAAAAGTATATTTTGTTCGCCGACAACACCCCGAAAGGACGCCGCGCGCTCACCGGCGTCCCTTCAGGACGCGAAGGGGATGGGCACCATTCCCAGGGTTTGAAACCCTGGGCTCTGTGCGGTGGCCCTTTCAGGGCCAGGCGATCTCGTGATCCCAGATAGGGCCGAAGGTGGAACGACAGATAGCAAGCCGAGGATGTGCCGAAGGCACAAA
>SLCJ01000277.1 GCA_007125835.1 Verrucomicrobiales bacterium
ATCCTGAACGGGTGGCCACCGACCAGATGGATGTGGTGCTGGCACGCTGGGCCAGTGTCCACCCCCGGCGCGCGGAAGATTGGGTGCAGCAGCAAACCGATCCCGGACTCCGTTCCCAAGGTGCGCATGCCATGTCCACCATCCTCGAAAACCAATCACCGGGGCGCGCATGGGACTGGGCGCTGGAAATCCAGGACCACGACCTCCAGGAGGAGAGGTTGACCCGAATCCACGAGGTCTGGTCCCGCCACAACCCGCAGGCAGCCGACGAAGCCCTCGCCGCGCTCTACGAATGAGTCCACGCCCAGCTGCTTCCGCCATGACCTTGAACATCGCGCTTTCGACGGATGCCCGCGGGCATGACTACCATGCTTTTTATACGATGGACATGGGGTAAGCGGTCAACACGGCTCCTCATTCGCCGTCCCATGCGCTACAGTGCCGCCATGAACGACGCCACCATTGCGGCAAGCCCACGCCGCCGATCTGGCGAAGATGCGGTGGGCGCGCGAAATGACCCCATTCGAGAAATTTGATGCGGGCGGCTCACAGTTTGAGGAGGCCTGCGAATGGAGCCTTGCGGAGATTGTCAACCAACACCCGAACTGGGATTCCGTTCGCCAACAAAGAGAACTCCGCCGCTGCATCATCCGCCCTCAAACGATCATCTCCCGCCCATCTGCGTCGAAGCCGATCGTTTTGCCGGAGTAGTGCCCCTGCATCGCCATTTGCAAGACGGTCTGGGTGCGGAAGGCAAGGTCCATGTCGCTCCAGGTATCGGTCCTGCCCTCGAGGGCGCATTCGACGAGGTTTTTCCACAGCATCGTGTTGTTCTCCGACCCCTCGATTGGGAACCGCTCGATGGCTGGCTGGCGTGGCGATCCCCCAGTGGCGAGGCACACGATGTGGCGGTTGTCGGAATCCACATACAGAGTGCCGTCCCAACCCCGGATCACCGGCGTGCGGTGGACCGCGCCCCGCTTTGCCGTGGTCTGAAAATCGTTGCCCTGGGTGCCGATAAACGACAGCGTAAAGCCGTCGGGATACTCGGCGAGCAGGTGGAAGGTGTCGGGCACCGACCGCAGCTCGAAGGGATAGCGGGAAATGCTTCCCATTCCTGCCACCTTCGTCGGAAAACCGAGATCGAGAATGTCAACCACCGGAGCGAGGCTGTGCGGATACAGGTCAGTCACCGGGCCGCCGGCGTATTCCTCGAACAGACGCCAGCGGAAATACCGGTCCACCGAGAATTCAACCTTCTCGCGGTCCGGCGCGAGAAAGGCATCCCAGTCGAGATCGGGGCCGGGCACCGCGTTCGGATCATCGACCCCCATGCCGCGCTCACCCCAGTCGCCAACGCGGAAAAACCCGGCCTCTGCCTGGATCGGCTTGCCGATCACGCCGGCCTTCACCAGCTCCTTCATCTTCCGCCACGCCGGATCGCTCATCGCCTGGGTGCCGCAGACAAACGCCACCTTCGACGCCGCCACGGCATCGGCCAGGTCGCGGGTGGCCGCGAACTGGCTCCAGTGGGTTATCGGCTTCTCGCAATACACATGCTTGCCCGCCTTCACTGCGGCAAGCGCCTGCGTGGCGTGCTGGTGGTCGGGCGTGGAAACGCACACGATGTCCACCTCGGGATCCTCCAATAGCACCTGATGATTGGGATGCGCCCGCTTGATCCCAAACTGGTTCTTGCGATGCTCCATGCGCGGGCGGTAGGCATCGCAGCAGGCCGTCAGCTCAACAGGCATGCCCATCTCGTCCCGCAATTGCCGCACCATCTGCATGTGGGCGGCTGAACGCCCGCCACAGCCAATGAAGCCGACACCGAGACGCTTCGCCGCCGTGCCGGATTGCGCGCGGGCGAGAAGCGGAGCGGCGGCCATGGCGCCGACGGTGGCGGCCGAATGGCCGAGAAAAAGGCGACGCTTGATTCCAAGGGGCTTGTTGCTGTTGGTTTCGTGATTCATGGTTGCGTTGGATTGTTGGTCTCGGTGTTGTTGGGATTGGCTTCCACCCATTCGCGGGCGAGAGCCGAAAGTTGTTCCCTGGCGGGTGCGCCGGAAATCACCGCCACCCCCCATTGCAGCGACCATAGCTGTCCCCCGGCGAGCCGTGCGGGGCGCTCCTCCAGGTCCAGGGTCGCGCTCAGATAGCAAAACGGCACGCCCATCGTGAACCATCGCGCGGGCCGCGGATTTTCCGGGTGATCCACCATCAGCACCGTGATCGGCTCGCCGTCGACCCGCGTCCGCACCGCACACCACGCGCCAGGTGTCAGCTTTTCATCGCCACGCACGACCTTCTGGCCATCGACACCGGCCCAGAGAAACTCTCCCGTGCCCGTCCACTCCGGCCGCATCCTCATGCCGAAGCCGTAATAATGGAGACCCGTCAACTCAACCTCCGCGCGCCCCTCGGCGGGAGTCAGCTCGCTGCGCCAGTCGAGCCAATGCACCGCCGACTCGCCGCCGCTGACGCGGACGCGCAAAGTCCGCCGCTCGTCGAGCAAATGATCTCCATTCCCCGCAATCCACCGGAGTTGTTGGCGCGCCATTCCGTCATGCGGCGGGATAACCTCGCCGACCGGTTGCTGGCTGCCGGTAGTTTCATCCTGCTCGCCCCAAAAACCCACGCCGTCCACGGCGACAGCGAACATCAATCCGTGGTGATGCGGGTGGTCGTCGGGCGCGACATCGAGAACGCCCCGCGCCGCCGCCCCCGGCACGAACAACTGCGCGACAAAGGGTTTCCTCGGATGCGCCGCCGCCTGCCACTCTGCCACCTTCACTCCCTCCGCGGTCTCCAGAGCCAGCGGCGCCGGTCCCGCCGCGAACGCCAGCTGTGACAAGGCAGATGCGGCGATGACAAGCTTCGAAATCATATTTATGGTAACGGCCTCGCTTTCACTGGCATTTCACAAAAACAACCGTGCGAGAGCATTGTTTAGAAACGCCTGGGTTCGTACCGCCCGATCAATGGTTCCGCACTCGACACTCGGGAAATATCCCGGTCCACCGGCCCCATGATTTCCGCAACCCGCTCCTTACATATGCGACAAAACAATCCATGCCTGAATCAATCCCTTGGACCGTCCACTACCCCGCGCCTCCATTTGCTTCCTCATTCGCGTGACCGCTGCGGCCAGCGGTCCTACACTCGTTCCGTTTGCCGCACAGATTTGCTCCCTTCCCCAAAGGGGATTCGTTCCAAAGCCCGGGGTTGCGGCGCAGGCCGCTACCCCGGGAAATTTCCCCACCCAACACCCCAACCCCGAACGGGGTTGCGTTCGTGCGAGCCGCCCCGCCATTCACGCTTTCCCATCTGCCAGACCCTGAGGCCAGCGATCCTCCTCTTCGTTCTCATTCACGACTCGCTCCTGACTCCATGCTCGCGCCACCGCCTCTGACACCCCTTCAGGGTGTCATTCCAGGCTGCCTGATTCCGGAGGTCTGCGACCTCCGGCTACGTGCTGTCAACCCTTCAGGTTGGAATCAGGCAAGCTATCGCTTGACCTCGATTGGCGGACCGCAT
>SLCJ01000342.1 GCA_007125835.1 Verrucomicrobiales bacterium
CGGCACCAGGCCATCGACGATCCATTTTGCGCCGTCGGCTGCTGCGACATTTCAGTTCACGTGCAGTGGGATGCGCTGAGGCAGCATTTGGAAGGCCAGGGATTTTCCTGCCGCCCCCTGGTGCCGCAGGGAACCTGGCTGGTGCGGCTGGCCGAGCCGTGGCTGCGCGCCATTGAACACTCAGGCCGGGAGCCGGAAGGGGAAATGCGGTCTCTGTTGCGGCAGTTCCAGAACCTCACCCATCCAGGTGCCATGGGCATGCGCTTCCAAGTGCTGGAGGCGACGATGTAGTTGATGGGTGCCTCTTGGTATTCAAGTAGCCTGTGGCCAAATCTTGTCTCGTGAAACTGAGCGACGAAGATCTGGAGCGACTCTCCTTTAAGATTCTGGAGTGGGGGAATGATATGGTGCTTTGAATTCCTCAAAGCCCGCCGTGCGCGCGGAAGCGTCTTGGAGTGCGGTTGTCCTCAACCGCTTTTTGAGTGGTGGTGATAACCATTTGTTGGCTCCATCGAAATAGAACCTCGTTACCCCACCCGCGAAAGCTCCAGAGGACTGGAGCACTCCAAGACGCTGTCGCGAATTGGTTGGCAGCTTGCCGGGTGGAGAGGTTCTGTGGTGGGGGAATGATGAGGTGCTTCAAATAGCCACACCGCCACACCAAAACACCAAAACACCGAAACACCGAAACACCGAAACACCGAAACACCGAAACACCGAACACCGAACACCGAACGCCGAACGCCGAACGCCGAACGCCGAACGCCGTCGTGAGCGGTAGCGAACTTTGCAATACTGGCACCGCCACATCCCGCATAGACGAAGTCGTCCATTGATGTCATGCTTGCCAGCGTCCCTTCAGGACGCATTTTTCAACGGCTCAGCTCACCAGGGTTGAAACCCTGGTCTTTGTGCCATGGCCCTTGCAGGGCCTCATTGTGATTCTATGCGTGAGGTTGGTGCGGTGGTGGTAAGGAGAATGAGGCTTCGAAATGCCGAAAACCATCGCTGACTTCATCCAGGCCTTGTCGGCAGGGGCATCTTCTCCGAGCATCCGAAAAAGCCCTGAAAGGGCTACGGCACAAAGCCCGGTTTCCAACCCCGGGAATGATGCACTTGCTCCGTGTCCTGAAGGGACGCTGGCAAATGCACGGCACCTTTCCGGGCGTCGGTCGCGAACGCGACATTGTATTCTCGGGCTTCCTCGGAGCTGCGGCATCGTCGTGAATCGCAGCCGATGCGTAGCAACACCCCCCAACACGGCTCATCCAGTTTCCACGCTCATCCGGCTCCATGCCTGATTTCCCGGGGGTAGATCAGGATGTCTGAGCCCCGGCTGCGCGCCATTGAAAACTCAGGCCGGGAGCCGGAAGGAGAAACGAGATCCCTTTTGCGGCAGTTCCGGAACCTCACCCACCCAAGTGCCATGGGCATGCGCTTCCAAGTGCTGGAGGCGACGATGGATCGGGGCTGAGAGGAGGGAGGCGGGCGGCAACATCCATACCGGGCTCAAGTATAGACGCCTTCGATATGCCATCGGCGGCCGGGGAGGCGGGTGAGCCTGAGAATGCGTCCGCCGGGCATTTCGACATCCCATTCCTCGCGTCGCCAGGCTTCGGCATCCCACCATCCGCCAGATGAGTGAAACGGGCCGCGGCAGGCTGACACGGGTCCGGCGAAAGGTGTGTCGAGGAGGGCGGCGGGTCGGCGTCGGTCGCAGACGACGGCGACCTGGCAAGGAGGGCGGAAGCGTTGGAGGGGCGGGCCTTCGCGCTGCTGCTGTGTGAAGGCACAGGCCCCGGAGTGTGCTGCGGGGTGTGGCAGGGCGGTGTGTTCGGGTGGTGGGATGTTTCCGGTGCAGGGTTCGAGGGCGAAGGCGTCCGGAAGATGGCTGTTCAGCGGCACGGGCACACCCACGCGGCCCTCTCCTAACATGCTTTCAATTCGCGAGAGTGTTTCCCGAAAGCGTCGTTCATCGCGCACGCCGCCACGGAGAAAATCCTCCTGCACGGCGGGGGCGGGCTGTGCGGAGAGGGCGAGGTGGAGGCGCGTCAGCGGTGCTTTGGCGCGAACTTGCTCGAGGTGCGCGGCGAGGACGCCCAGTATGGTGTCGCGCTGGCGCGAGGGTTCCGCCAGGCGCATGTGGTTGCGGTGGGTGGAGTCGTCGGCAAACCCAAGCTCCAGATCGATGGCGCCAGCCGCGCGGTGGGCGGCTTCCAGGCGTGTTAGCAGGACGCCGAGCGCCCGGTTGCAGAGGAACAGGAGTGGTTCGAGCGTGTCGAGCGCATGCTCGGGTTCGAGGGTAAGTCCGAAATCCGCCGGCTCACGGCAGAGCCGCAGCATCCGGTGTTCGGTGCCGCGGACGATGCGTTGAAAGCGGGCGGCCTTGCGCCCGAGCCGCGCCGCGATGCCACCGGCGGGCAGGGCGGCGAGGTCGCGCAAGGTGTGCACACCCCATGTGCGCCAGCGTTCGATCCATGACGCGGCGGCCCCGAGCGCGGCCAGCGTGGCGATGTCGAGCGCCATGGCTTCGTCGGTCCATTGTCGGATGCCTGCCAGGGCGGCGAGGTGGGCGAGGTCCGGGGTGGGGGCTGCGGCCGTGTTCAGGGGGAAAGGGAATCCATCGTTGGCGCTTGCGAGCCAGCGTGGGTGGTCGCGCTGGAAGTCGCGCACGGCAAAGACATCAAGCAGGATGGTTCCGGGTGCGGTGGTTTCGAGATCTGCGGCGAGGTGGCGGGCATGATCGCGGAGAAGGGTGCTCGCTTGCTCCTCCTTGGCGGGGTCGGGCTCAACAAGATGCAATGCCGGGCAGCGCGAAAGCGCGCGCGTGACGGACATGCCTTTCTCGACGCCACGCGCGGCCGCCGCCTGGTTGTGCTCGCGGATCGGGGCGGAGCCGCGTCGACGCAGCGCGCCGGTGTCCACAAGCGCGGATGGTCCGGCCTCGCCGAGCCCGAGGACGGCGAGGGGAAAACCAGGCATGTGCAGGGCGACATACATGAGCAGTTGATTCGCGGTGTGCTTATGTTGTTTTTCATCGGGAAAACGCGGTGGCGGTTTCCGTGTGGGTGATGATGCCATCGTCGCGCCCTGGCAGCAGAGCGAGATCCGCTGGGGCGCGTGAGAAGTCGGTCAGGCGGGGTGTGGTTGTGGTGAAGTAGCGGACGGCTGCCTTGGGAATCAGGGCCGCCGGGGTGAGGGCCAGCAGGCTTGTGCCTGCGGCGCGGGCGCGGGCATGGAGCCGGTGCCACACACTGCCCGGGCATCGCTTCCAGTGGATTTCAGGCAGGCCGGTGGCATCGAGAACGACGCGGTCGAGGTTGCCATCCTGCATCAGCATGTCAGCCGCGCGCAGTGCTTCGTTTGCACACCGGCAGCGCACCCACAGCCACTCGCGGCATGTTTCACCGCCTTGGCTCGCAGGATCAAAACCGTCGCCCGCATCAATCAAGGCCATGGGCACACCGGCGGGTATGGTGCCGGCTTCCCGATGGGCTCGGCGCTCGGCGGCCAGCCCGGCGAGGGCGCGCGCGCTGCCCCCCTCGCATACCCATTCCGTGACGGCTCCGGCAGGCAGCCAGTGTGCTGCGGTGGGGGGCTGGCGGCCCTGGCGGGGCCATGATTCGCGGCATGCGGTGGGGAAGCGGCGCTGCAGCTCGTCGCGCAATTCCAGCAAGGTGTCGCTTTTCCCCGGGATCAAAGGCATGTATTCATGTAGATCAAATGAACACATTTTGCAAGGGGTTTTGCGCCACCTTGTTCGCGTGCTGTGAGGTGTGGCGGGATCAGAATCCGGGAAACAAATCCGGCTGTATGGGATTTCCCTCCGAGGTTTCGTCGGGGCGTGTTCGGCGGAGCGGGCTGGCGCATGGCGTGGCTTGCACGCGCAGGGCGGGCCCGGCCACTTCAAGGGGCCGCGTGGCATGCAGCCAGGCGTCGATCTGGTCTTTCTGGAGGATGGCGGGCATGCGGTGATGGATGGAGGCCACATCGGCAATCGCGGCGGTGGTGACCATGCTCGCCGCGCGTGCGCCTTGGTGTTTGTCGCGCATTTCCTCCCACAGTCCGGCAACCCACAAGAGACCCAAATCGGGTGACTCCAGGATGTACGCCTGCCGCCGCCCGTTTGGCTCTACCGTCCACTCGTACCACGCGGTGAGGGGGATGGCGCAGCGCCGCCCCCGGTCCAGGCTTTCCGCCCACATGCCGGAGGTCAGGCGTTCGCTTCGCGCATTGTGGATGACCGAGCGAAACGAGCGCGCGAATCCCCAGCGCATCCACTCGATTTCATCCCCTTGCGCCATCACGGGGATGTCGCCTCCTGGGCGGGCGAGAAATTCGTCTTCGCCTTCCGGCAGGATGTCCGTCTCCGGTTCACTTGCTCCGGCATTCGCACGACGACGTTCGATGCGATAGGCACTGCACATGAGAAGAAACGATGGCATGCCGCCGCGTTCAGCGCAACACACTGCGCAGCGCGTCGGCCAAGGTGCCGTCCTGATTCGGGAATACAGAACGCATGTCGAGCAGCAGGCATTGGTCCTGAGTGATACCCACCACCGGGGGTGTGCCGTCGCGCAGGCGAGAGGCCAGGGTGTCGGCGGCGGCAGCTCCGGCGGCCGGGCGGATGCGCAGCGCGATGGACGGGATGGACGACTTGGGCATGGTGCCGCCGCCGGTGCGCGCCACGCTTTCGACCACGTCCAAGGTGAAGCCTTCGCCTGCCGTGCCGATTGTTTCGAAAATGGCGTGTGCGCGGGCGCGCAGGTCGTCGAGGGAAGCGCGCAGGAAACGCACCACGGGGATGGTTTCGTGTTCGGCTTTTCCAGCGCGGGCCTGGAGGTAGAGGCGGACGGTTTCCTGCATGGCGGAGAGCACCAGCTTGTCGCAGCGCACGGCGCGGAAGAAAGGTTCGCGTTTCACGCGGGCGATGAGGTCGGGGTGGCCGGCGATCACTCCGGCCTGGGGGCCGCCGAGAAGTTTGTCGCCTGAGAAGCAGACCAGCCCGGCTCCGGCGGCGAGGGATTCCGCCGGAGTGGGCTCGTGCTCGATGGGGGCCAGTCGGTCGGTGGCCATCATAGCCCCCGAGCCGAGGTCGTAAAGCAGCGGCAGCTCCGCTCGCCGCGCAATTTCCGCAAGCTCCGCCACCTCAACTTCGCCGGTAAATCCCTCCTGGTAGAAATTGGAGCGGTGGACTTTCAGGATCAGAGCTGTCTGCGGGCCAATGGCTCGTTCGTAATCATCGCCACGTGTTTTGTTGGTGGCACCGACCTCGCGCAGCACGGCGCCACTGGCTTCGAGGATTTCCGGAATGCGGAAGCCGCCGCCGATTTCCACCAGCTCGCCGCGGGATACGATCACTTCGCGCCGTTCGCCCGTGGCCAGCGCGCGCAGGATCAATACCATGGCGGCGGCGCAATTGTTTACCATGGTGGCGGCGGGGGCCTCGCAGAGAGCGGCGAGGCAGGCTTCCAGATACCCGGCGCGGGGTCCGCGCCCGCCTTCGGCGAGGGTGAATTCGAGATTGCTGTAGCCGGTGGCGATGGCGCGCATGGTCTCTGCGGCGGCGGCGGGCAGGGGGCTGCGTCCGAGGTTGGTATGGACCAGCACGCCGGTGGCATTGATTACCGGGCGCAGACGCGCGCGGGCCAGTGTGTCCGCTTGGGCGCGGAGCGAGGCGGTGATTTCATCGCGGTCGTAAGGCTCTTTGCGGACGGGGGCTCCGGCGCGCAGGGTGGCGAGATGTTCACGCGCGAGGTTGGCCACCACTTGCGGCGGCAGGTCCACATCGGCGAGCGCCCGCTGGAGGAAATCCACCGGCGGGATGGACCGCAACACGTTCGGCGAGGCCTGGCTTTGGTTGTTCACGGTTGGGATACGAGTGAGGTTTCCATCCGGGCGAGGCGATCGCACGCGCGATGCCGACCGAGGATCTCAAGCAATGGCAGCAGGTCGGGCCCGCCGGTTTTCCCGGTGGCAAGGAGGCGCAGCGGGAACATCAGTTTGCCCGGCTTGGTGGAGAGTGCCGCTGCCACATCGGCGATGGCTGCCTGGATCCGTTCGCCACCCCACTCCTGCTCGTCGATTCTTTCCAGCGCGCCGCGCAGCGCGGCGGCAGTGTCGGCGAATGTCGGGTTGTGAGAAGCCTTTTCCAGAGCGGCGGCGTCGGGTGAAAGGTCATCTTGAGTGAAAAGGGCGACAAGCGGTGGCAACTCGGAAAGGGTTTGTGCCTTTTCCCGCAACAGCGAATACACGCGCTCCGTCACATCGGGTGCCGGGGCGGGCACACCGGCTGCCGCGACATGGGGTGCCGCCGCTTCCGCGAGAGCGCCCGGCTCCATTTGGTGAAGATGGCGCCCGCTGAACCACCGGCACTTGGCGAGGTCGAAGGTGGCCGCATGGCGCGCCACCCCGTCGAGCGAAAACCGCCGCGCCAGCTCGTCGCGGGAGAAAACTTCGGTGTCGTCTTTGGGAGACCAGCCCAGTAACGCCAGAAAATTCACCACCCCGTCCGGCACGAAACCCTCGCGGTGGTAGGTGTCGAGCGAGGCTCCGCGGTCGCGCTTCGACATTTTCCCGCCCTCCGCATTGAGGATCAGCGGAATGTGGGCGAAGGCCGGCGGAGCGGCACCCAGCGCCTCGAAAAGCTGGACATGCTTGTGGGTGTTCGAGAGGTGGTCGTCGCCGCGGATCACATGCGAGATGTTCATTTCAAGGTCGTCGACGACGTTCACGAAATGAAAAATGTAACTGCCATCGCGACGCCGCACCACCATGTCGGGCGTGTTGGACTCGTCGGCATAGTCCATCGTCACCGGACCGGCCACAAGGTCCTCGACCGTGACCGCGCGCCGCTCAAAGGCAAAGCGCCATGTGCCATTGTCTTCATAGACGCGGCCCGCCTCCCTGAGTTTCTCAAACCATTTGTCGTAAATGTCGCGCCGCTCAGACTGACGATAGGGGCCGTAGCTGCCGCCCGCGTCGGGGCCCTCGTCCCAGTCGAGGCCCAACCAGCGCAGACCCTCGACGATGGCGGCATCGGCCTCGGCGGTATTGCGCGCCGCATCGGTATCCTCGATGCGCAGCACAAAGCGCCCGCCGTGATGCCGGGCGAACAGCCAGTTGAAAAGTGCGGTGCGGGCTCCTCCAATGTGAAGGTATCCCGTGGGACTGGGGGCAAAGCGAGTGCGAATCATGCAGGGCAGGGTGGGTGGAGAGGTAAAGCAGGAAGGTGGGGTGTGGAGAAATGGTGATCGGCGAGGCGGGCCGATGATGGTGGATGGCCGCCAACGTCCCACCATCGGCCAGACCGCCTCCCGGCTCAAGCGCCTTGCCAGAGGAATTTTCTCGGCTCCGGCAAACAGGAGGGCCGCCGCCTGCTCGCCTGCAGGGGCAATCATTCGTTGCGATGGGGCCCGGATTGGGGTTGATTGGGTGAGTGTTCCTCCGCCCCCGCATTCTCGACCGCTACATCGGCGGCCAGGTGTTTTCCTCGACGCTGTTCGGGGTGGCGGTGCTGTGCCTTGTGCTCGTGCTCGGCAACATTTTCAAAGAAATGCTTCCCCGCCTGGTCGACCAGCAGGTGAGTCTGGAATATTTCCTTCGATTCAGTATTTACGTGCTGCCGTTCTCTCTCGTGTTCACGATCCCCTGGGGCTTCCTCACGGCCGTGCTGCTGGTTTTCGGCCGACTCTCCGCCGACAGCGAGCTGGTTTCCATGCGCATGGCGGGCATCAGCATGAGACGGATCTCCGCTCCGGTGCTGGCACTTGCCTGCGTGTTCTCCCTATTCTGCCTCCTAGTCAATATCGAGGTTTCTCCACGAGCCCGCACCGCCATTGAGGAAATGTTCTACTCCCTCGCCACCCAACACCCGGAGGCAGTGCTGATCGAAGACACGGTCGTCGATGCGTTCCCCGAAAGGCTGATCTATTTCCGCGAGCGGGACGACGAGATCATGCGCGATGTGGTGATTTTCGAAACCGACGGCGACAGCAGGGTGTCGCGCTTCGTCAATGCCAGAGAGGGAAGAATGATCGCCGACCTCGATAACCTCGAGATCCGCTTCCGCATGAAGGATCTTTACGTCTCGGCAGGCGGCGGTCAGGACATGACCGAGAGAATGAGCCGCGTGCTCGCCGACGAAGCTGAACTGCCCCCCCTCGATCTGAGCCAGTTGCGCGAACGACGCCTGCGGTCCAGCGCGCTCACCAATGGCGAACTTCTCCGCCTCCTCAGCGAAAAGGACGGCCCGCTCGAAAGACGCGACAAGAATTCTTTCCGCACCGAACTGAGCAAGCGGTTCTCCTTCTCACTCGCCTGCATCACCTTCGCACTCATCGGCATACCGCTCGGCATCACCGCCCAAAGGCGCGAGACAGCCGCCGGCTTTATCCTGAGCCTTGTGATCGCCAGCCTCTATTTCCTTTTCATCATCCTCGGAGACACCCTTACCAATACCTCTACGTTTTTCGCCCACTTTTTCATATGGCTGCCCAATATTGTGTTTCTCTGGCTGGGTTGGCACATGTTCAAGAGATTAAACCGCAAATAAAATCCAGATGCGCCTGCCTCAGGGTGCCGCTCGTTATTCCCAAAGGCGCGCCTTCCTTTTTCCAAACCCACACGCCAGCACAATGACCCGCCGACTTTTTGTGACCCCATTCCTTCCGGTTCTCGCCATGATTCTCCTGGCGCCGCCGATGGCGTGGTCCACTTCCGAGGACGAATCCTTCCCCGAAGACGCGGCGGCGGATGCAGAAGAGCAAAGCGAACCCGGACCACAGGACGATTGGCAGTCCATGACCCTCGACGAGCTGGGCGATTGGATGGGTGCCAGGGCATTTGCCACCCGAGAACTAGCGCAGGCCGAGATCGCCCGCCGCTTGGAGGAAGACCAGGACGACGCCGATGAGATTGTTGATTTTTGCTACCAACTCTACAGCTCTCGCGAAGATCCTGAGGTATTCATGCGAGCGCGCGAGCTGCTGCTCTCAGCGATCGCGGGAGGGACCATGGCCGGGCGCGGGTTTGTCGGAGTGATGCTTCACCTGCACCTGTTTTTCCAAGGCGACGGCGAGGTCCGCCATGGCGTCCTTATCCAGCAGGCGGTGGCCGGAGCTCCCGCCTTTGAAGCCGGCATCCAGCGTGGCGACCTGATCATCGGCATCGACGATATGGACCTGAACCACCCCGATGCCGACCGCGCATTCATGGAATATGTCGCGTCGCTGCGGCCGGGCACCCCCGTTTCAATCCTCATCCTGCGCGGCGACGAGGAAATCGTCGTAGAACTCAATTTAGCGCGGCGCCCCGACGACCACCGGGTTGATCCCGGCCCCGGTCCAGAGGAGGTGTTCCGCAACTGGCTTCGTGAACGTCAGGCCGAGAACGGTTCGTGAGGAAGTTCTGCGGCGCATGGGGTTCCGGGCCCGTGCCGGCGCGCATTGCGTGGAGCACAAAAAAAATCTGCGGAGCCGCATGTGTCAGCCCACCTGGGAGAGCACCCAACCCCGCCCCAAAGCGCGCCCTTTGACCAATGCCTCGCAGCGCTCCCCCATACGCGAGAGAAGTGCCGATTCAATGCGCCGCGAAATTTCGACACCAGGATCGCTGGCGGCGATGGCCTTTCCAATTTCCGCGTGTCTCGGGCGGGAATCCTGTGGTGGCGGCTTGCCCGACAAAAAAACGCGGGCATCTGCTTCGCTGTGCACCCCTTCCACACCCGCACCATGTCCCGACAAGGAATCTGCCGTGCCTCGTGGCTTCTGCCAATCACCCTCGCCATCCATATTGCGGAAACTGGCCCGCTCCAACATCTCCCTGTGTATCTCCAGCAATCTGCGGGAGCCAGCCCTGTCGGCCACCTTTTCTCCCCAGAGAATCCGTATGCCATCCACCGCTGCGGTATCCCCGCGCCGCGCCGCTCCATACGAACTCCAATCGCTCTCTCCGGCATCCCTAGCCAGCTTCGCCCGCACGGGATTCAGATCGATGTAGCCCGCCACGAAACGCGCCAGCAGGCCCAGACCGGAGCCATCATCTGTCTCATTGTGGGCCAGCAGCACACTGAAAAAACGTCCCTCCCATAACGTGCCCTCCCGGTTCTCGCGCCGGTTGAACCACTGTGTGAAGCGCTGCTTGAGCGTTTTCACAAATTCGCTCAAGACCCCCATACGGCTGCGGAAACGGCCCAAAAACAGCCGCCGCTCCTCCACACTTTCAATCCGTTCCCATACTCCCCGGAAATGACGCATCCGTGGCTCCGGATAGATCCACTCCATGCGTGCCAGCACCTCCTCGTCGCTCAGCGCCTCCGCATCAAAGGGCTGAACCCGTACCAGAAGATGAAAATGATTCCCCATCAGGCACCAACTCACTACATCCACCCCGGCGAATACCGCACCCCCCTTGATCATCCGCATGAATTCACGCCGCTCCCTGTCACCGAAAATCACACGCTTGTCCACCACCCGTGAACAAACATGATACAACCCGGGATGCCCGGGCTCAGCCAACACTCGCGACCTCGGCATGCACACCCATATCCCATCCCCAACCCCACCGCAACCTTAAAATGTGTCCAGGCCATTATGTTGGGTGCAAATAAAAATATGGACAGGCCACAAAAATGAGGGTGCGTCCGTGGGGTGGGGTTGGGGCGTTGGGTGTGGGGTGTCCGCCGTTTTGAACCATGCCTTTTGATCCTGTTTATCTTATATTGATTTTAGTCATCATGCTTGCGAGCAGTGGTGTGGGGTCGATGCTGAAGAGCCGGTTCAGGCGCTACAGTCAGGTGCCGCTGCCGGTGACGGGGCGTCAGGTGGCGGAGCAGATGCTGCGGCGTTATGGCGTGGAGGGGGTGAAGGTTGTGGCCGAGAGGGGGGCGTTGACGGATCACTATAATCCGGCGAGGAAGACGGTGAATTTGAGTGAGCCGGTTTATCACGCGAATTCGGTGGCGGCGGCGGCCGTGGCGGCGCATGAGGTGGGGCACGCGATCCAGCATGCGACGGCCTATCCGGCTCTGGCGATGCGCAGTGCGCTGGTGCCGGTGGTGGGAATAGGAAGTCGGCTGGCACCGATGTTGATTCTTATTGGGTTGGTGTTGATGGGTGCCGGTGGGAGCGGGGTGGTGGCCTTAATCGGGATTGGCCTTTTTGCGATGACCGCGCTTTTCGCGTTCATCACATTACCGGTGGAGTTTGATGCAAGTCGGCGTGCCTTGGTTTTCTTGCGGGAGAGCGGGCTTGCCGGAGCGATGGAGCAGGGGCAGGCGAAGGATGCGCTGTTTTGGGCGGCGATGACTTATGTGGTTGCGGCGTTGGCTTCATTGGGTCAGCTTCTGTATTTCATCATGATTTTCCTGAATCGGCGCTGATCCAGAGCGTTTGGTGTCCTCGCAACCCCCAACTGTATGCTGCCCGTGAAATTGAGATCGATTGAGAGTGAGAGGTCGGTAGGCAGTTGGGATTTTCCGTTTTGGGCCCGGATTTGGCCGCTGTGGGTAATGGTGGGGGCGTGGCAGGCGTCGCCTGTGGTGGCCCAGTCTCCGCGGATGGATTTGATATCCGGGGATTTTGAAGGGGGGATGATCGAGAACGCTGAGTTTGTGAATTCCGTGGTGGGTTGGGATGATTTTTTCTTCAGCGGTTTCCGTGGAGGGACGACGACAATTGGCAATCTGGAGGCCGGTCATGCATGGTTCGAGCATGAGGTGTTTGTGCGCCCGGAGGGTGGGGGTGACTCTTTCTTTCTCTATGACAATCCGGCCCACGGAGTGTTGGGTGAGTTGGATTACCACGCGACCACGGTGGCCCATGTGCTTGCGGGCAGCGGGTATGTGGAAAACGGTGAGTATAGTTTGTTGGGTTTGGGGATGGCTCCAGAGGCGCGGGTGGTTTCGGGTGCCCTGGCCACTGATTTTTCGGCCACGGATTTCGGTTCGTTCAGTGTGACGGCAGATTCGGTAGTGTCCGGCTATCGCGATTTTTTCCGGGGCGAAAATCTCGGTGAGGGGGTGGATGCGCTTGATGTGATCAACAGCAGCTGGGGAGGTGGAGACGGTGCCGCGGCGTCGCCGGAGGCATTGGTTATTGATGGTCTTGCGCGGGAGAATCCGACGGTGGCTCTGGTAGCTGCGGCGGGGAATGGTGGTGCGGGGGCGTTGCCGGGGTGGCCGGCGAGTGGTTTTAATTCGATCAGTGTGGGGTCGGTGGGAGGGGAGGATTTTGCGACAGTGTCCGGTTTTTCCTCGGGTGCGCTTGCGGATTTCTTCGATCCGGTGGAGAACGGGGGAACTCTTCACGAGGGGGTTCGGGTGGCGGTTGATTTGGTGGCTCCCGGAGAGAAACTTTTTCTTGCGGCGTATCTGGGTGATAGTGGGACCATAGGCGCAACGCCGGACTTGGTTGATATTGTGCAGGATCCGCCGCCGCTGGACCAGTATTTCATCGAGATCGGCGGCACGAGCTATGCGGCTCCGATCGTGGCCGGGGGCATTGCCCTGTTGAAGGATGTGGCGAAGGCAGGTCTTGGCGAGACGCCCGACACGCGTCCTGATGTGTTCGACACGAGGGTGATCAAATCGGTGCTGATGGCGGGAGCGCGGGCGACCGAGGGGTGGGACAATGGCCAGGATGCCTCGGGGATCACCGAGATGGCGCTGGATCCCCGTGCGGGAGCCGGTGTTTTGGATTTGCGGAATGCGGCGGATGTTTATTTGTCGGGAACCCGGGGGCTGGTCAGCGGGGATGGGGAGCGGTTTGTCTCGCGTGTTGGTTGGGACCTGGCGTCGGTTTCGCGTGGCGGGTCGGTGGACTA